>JAHEKL010000093.1 GCA_024638345.1 Gammaproteobacteria bacterium
CCATGACGGGACTTCCGTCGTCGGTGATCGCCACGGCACCCGCGTCCACGAGCTCCCCGATCTCGGTCAGCCGTTCACCCTCCTGTCCGCGTGAGAGGGCGCCCACGGGGTAGACCCTCGCGAAACCAGCCGCCCGGCCGGCCGCCGCCACGAATCCGACCGTGGCCGGAGAGTCGATCACGGGGTCGGTGTTGGGCATGGCACAGATCGACGTGAACCCCCCGGCCGCGGCCGCCCGTGCACCGCTGGCGATCGTCTCCTTGTGCTCTCCCCCCGGCTCCCTCAGATGGACATGAACGTCGATCAAACCGGGCATCAGGATCAGCCCCTCGGCCGACTCTACCCTGGTCCCCTCGGGGGCCTCCAAACCGGAACCGATCCGAGCGACTCTTCCTTCGGCGAGGAGCAGATCGAGCACTTCGTCGAGCTTCCGACTGGGGTCGACGACACGCGCCCCGCGGAAGAGGATCGGTCGTGGACTCACGCGACCTCTCCCTGTTTGGCCGCTTCGGCCTGCTCGGGCATCCCACCTGCCAGCAGGTACAGCACTGCCATTCGGATCGCGACACCGTTCGTGACCTGGCGCAGGATGACGGAGTGCGGGCCGTCCGCCACGTCCGAGTCGATCTCAACGCCACGGTTCATGGGGCCGGGATGGAGGATCAGCAGTTCTCGTCCGGCGGCTTCCAGCCTGGGGCTCGAGATGCCATAGAACCGGTTGTACTCTCGCAGAGAGGGAACGAAGCCGGCGCTCATGCGCTCGAGCTGCAGCCTGAGGACGTTGAGCGCGTCCGCCCATTCTATGGCCTCTTCGACGCGTCGGAAGACTCTCACGCCCAGCGCGTCGATCCCCGCAGGAAGGAGGGTCATCGGACCACAGACCGCGACCTCGGCCCCGAGCTTGAGGAGCCCGAAGATGTTCGAGCGGGCGACTCTCGAGTGCAGGATGTCTCCCACGATGCAGACCTTGAGACCGCTCAGCTTTCCGAGCTGATCGCGAATCGTCAGCAGATCCAGGAGAGCCTGCGTGGGATGCTCGTGGGCGCCGTCACCCGCGTTGACCACGTTCGAGGGAATCCGCTCTGCGAGGAACCTCGCCGCCCCGGAGGACCCGTGCCGGATCACGACCATGTCGATCCGCATCGCCTCCAGATTTCGCGCGGTATCCACGAGCGTCTCGCCCTTCACCACCGACGAGCCGGTCGCCGCGATGTTCACCGTGTCCGCGCTCAGGCGCTTCTCGGCAAACTCGAAGGAAATGCGCGTTCGGGTCGACGGCTCCATGAAGAGATTCACGATCGTCTTCCCGCGGAGAACCGGAACCTTCTTGATCCTTCGCTCCGAGATCTCCTTGAACGGCTCGGCGGTGTCGAGGATCGACCGGATTTGATCCGCCGTCAGCTCTTCCAACCCGACCAAGTCCTTGCCGAGCGGGGAAACCGTGGGATTCAAGTAGCCTCTCCCCCGGCCACCGAGACCTCGACGGCGAGCCGTCCGTCGATCTCGGGGACCCGGACATCCACCTTTTGGCGCGGCAGCACGCTCACTCTCCGGCCGACGATGTCCGGCTGAATGGGAAGCTCGCGACCACCCCGGTCCGCGAGCACGCAGAGAAGGATCCGAGAGGGCCTCCCCCAGTCCATGAGCTCGTTCATCGCGGCGCGGGCGGTTCGACCCGTGAAGAACACGTCGTCCACGATGACCACGGTGCGGTCATCGATCCCCTCCAGCGGGAGCGTCGATTCTCCAACCACAGGCCTGGGGCCGATTTGGGCTAGGTCATCTCGATACAGTGTGATATCGATCGCCCCAGAAGGGATCTCGACACCCTCCTCTCGCTCGATGAGGCTCCGAATGCGCTCCGACAGCTCGACGCCTCTCCGCTGGATGCCGAGCAGAACGAGATTCCGGGTGCCCTCGTTTCGCTCGACGATCTCCTTGGCCATTCGAGCGAGGGCCCGCTCTACGCCGTCCTGATCGAGGACGGTGACTGGGGCTGCCTCGGTCATGGACGCGGACTCCGAGAGCGGAGGGTGAAATGGCGGGCCAAACCTAGACCGGCATTCGAGCAGGTGTCAACGGAGCTTTTCGGCATCACCAGGAGTGTCGATCGGATCGTCTTTACATTCCCCCTTGGGCCCGTCATCATGAACCGCCTCGTCCGGGATCCACTCTGCTCCTCGCCCCTGGACCGCCAGCCCGGAGACCCCTCGATGGCTCCGCTCGACTCGCTTCTCCCCTCCCGAACGCTTTATTGGCGGGCCGCGCTCGCCCTCATGGCGGTGGCCTGGATGCCCGTGCACGGAGCTGGCCAAGCGCTCGAGGGAGCCCCGCGGATCATCGTGGGGGCAACGCCGTTCGACGCGGTCGTCGTGGGCCGGGCGGACGAGCCCACACTCTACAGGGTGGAGACGTCGTTGGGACGCGTGCTCGCTCAGGGTGAGATCGAGCCGGGCGGCTCCGACACTCTGACCGGTCTGGTGGTACAGAGCCGTGGGGAGCTCCCCATCCGGGCCGTGTTCGAGGAGAGCAGCAGTGAACTGGTGGCTCCCTACGTGCCGGGGTGGTTTTCCCTGCTTCCGCCTCTCGTCGCGATCTTCCTGGCCCTCGCCTTCAGGGAGGTGATCGTCTCGCTCTTCGCAGGCGTCTGGCTGGGCGCACTCGCCCTCGAGGGGTTCAATCCGCTGACGGCCGCTTGGAGAGTCGTCGACGAATTCGCGGTGCCCGCTCTCGGGGACACGAGTGGTCAGACCCAGATCGTGGTGTTTTCGCTCCTCCTCGGTGGCATGGTCGGCGTGATCACCCGGAACGGCGGAACGCGCGGAATCGTGGCCAGCGTGGCCGGCTGGGCGACCACGGTCCGTAGGGGCAAGCTCGCGACCTGGGGTGCGGGCATGGCGATCTTCTTCGACGACTACGCGAACACGCTCATCGTCGGTAACACGATGAGACCGGTCACCGATGGCCTCCGGATCTCTAGGGAGAAGCTGGCCTACCTGGTCGATGCGACCGCAGCTCCCGTCGCCGCGCTCGTCCCTCTCTCTACCTGGGTCGGATACGAGATCTCCCTCATCGGAGATGGGCTTCGCATCGCGGCCGAGCAGACCACTTCGCCGGCGGTAGCCGAGTCGCTCCTTGCGGTATCTCCCCTGACCGTGTTCGTGCAGACGATCCCCTACCGGTTCTACCCGTTGATGGCCCTCTTCTTGGTGTTCCTGACCTCGGTCACGGACCGGGACATAGGGCCGATGGCGGCGGCGGAGGCCAGGGCGGCCTCGGGAGGCGGGTTGTCTCGGCCGGGCGCCCTGCTGGCCACGGACACCGCGGACCAGGCCCTCCAGCCTCACGAAGGTATGGCGGAGCGGTGGTGGAACGCCGCCCTGCCGGTGCTGACCGTCATCATCGTGGTCCTGTGGGGTCTGTACGCCACCGGGCGAGCCTCGGCGGGACCGGACGCGAGCCTCACGTCGGTGTTCGGGGAGGCCGACCCCTTCGCGACACTCCTCTGGGGCTCCCTCGCCGGGTGCATGGTTGCCGCGGTTCTGTCCGTGGGACAGGGAATCCTCAGCCTTCAGGAAACGATCGGTGCTTTGATGGCGGGCATGAGGGCGATGATGATCGCAGTCGTCATCCTCGTCCTGGCGTGGTCGCTCGGATCGGTCACGGAGGTGCTGCAGACGGCACAGTACCTGTCGGGGGTCCTGAGCGAGCGTCTTCCGATCGAGCTGCTTCCGGCGATCGTGTTCCTCACCGCCGCCGCGATCTCCTTCGCAACGGGTACCTCGTGGGGAACGATGGCCATCCTGCTGCCCCTGGTGATCCCGCTGGCGGTGAGCCTCGGCGGAGCCGGTGGCGGGCTCGCATCCGGAGGTCAGTACTCAATCCTTCTCGGTGTGATCTCTTCGGTGTTGGCCGGGGCCATCTTCGGCGATCACTGCTCGCCGATCTCCGACACGACCGTGCTGTCGTCCATGGCGAGCTCTTGTGACCACGTGGATCACGTTCGGACGCAACTTCCCTATGCGGTATTGGTTGCCGCGATCACGGTACCCCTCGGAGACGTGGGTACCGCCTACGGTGTACCGGTTTGGGTGGCGCTCGGGGGGTCAGCGGTGATTCTGTTCGTGATTCTTCGTGGGCTGGGCCGTCCGGTGGGTCAGAGACCCGTCGAGTCGAGCGGACCTCCTCTGGCGGAAGAAGTCTTGGAGTAGCGCGGCCGACGCATCCCCGAGCACGCCCGCCGTCACCTGGGTCCGGTGGTTGAGACGAGGATGCTGTAGGAGGTTGCCCAGACTTCCCGCCATGCCGGCCTTCGGGTCTGTGGCTCCGTAGACCACGCGCGCGATCCTTGCGAGGACGATGGCGCCCGAGCACTGAGCGCATGGCTCGAGGGTGACGTAGAGGGTGGTGTCCACCAGACGCCAGTCACCGAGCGCCGCCGCACCCTCCCGGATAGCCACGACCTCCGCGTGGGCGGTCGGGTCCGAACGTTGGATGGTCTGGTTGGAGCCCTCAGAAAGGATCTTGCCTCCGAGCACCAGAACGGCGCCCACCGGCACCTCGTTCCGATCCCACGCCTCCCTCGCACGCTCCAAGGCCCGAGCCATCCACGCACGATCTCCCTTCACCGGCTGCTGGAGGTCTAACGAGGGAGGCCCAGTCTCGGGCCGGGACATCAGTGAGCCGTGGCGCTCACGGGAACGGCAGCTCGCTGGAAGCTGCGGAAGAGACCTACCACACGCCCGCTCACGTCCAACTCGTCCGGAGCGGCGACCGCGAAGGACTCGGCAGAGGACCGGGCGGGCTTCAGGAAGTGGTGGCTCCCGTTCCCCGTGTACTGATAGAGGCCGAGTCCGTCGGTTCGCTTCAGGACCAGGACGTCACCTTCCCTCACGGTCTGGTGACCCGCGGGCTCGATGAGGAGGAAGTCGCCCTCCAGGATCCCGAGTCCCTCGAAATCCTCGCCCCGGGCTCTCACGAAGTAGGCCCCCTTCGCCCCCGCCATCCGCCGATCCACAGAGTAGTACGTCTCGACGCCGTCGGAGCTGAAACCGGCGCGCGCGTCCGGAAGCGCTACGTAACAGGGGACCGAGATCGTTTCCGGACTCAGATCCATGCCCAGGATACGAACACCCCGGGAGCGGGAAGGATCGCGCTCTACATAACCTTTCTCCGCCAGCGCGCGGAGATGCTCGGAGACGGTCTTGGTGCTCTTGATCCTGAACTCCTCGCCGATCTCACGTATCGAGGGCTGATACGTGTTCGTCCGGAGGTACTGGACGATATAGTCCAGTATCCGGCGTTCGAGATCGCTGAGGGCAGTGGGCATCCGGCTCTCCAAGGACTCGTCCCCCCAAAAACAGAGAATGGACAGCTTAACCCGCCGTTTTCAGCGGTGTCAAGCAGATGGGGCCCGAATTCCTCGCAAGTGCGCGGTGGCTTCCCGAATACGACGCAAGGTGAGCTCACGGCCCAGGAAGAAGAGCACTTCGAAGATTCCGGGGCTCACCGCCTGGCCGGTCAGGGCCACGCGGAGTGGATGAATCACCTTCCCCGCCCCTATGCCTCGTTCGTGCGCCAGTGACCGGACCGTGGACTCCAGAGACTCCGCGTCCCAGTTCACGTCCACGAACGCCTCGTGCAGCGCGGACAGCAACTCGGCCGCACCGTGGGGATCCTTCGCCCAGTGCTTCTTCACCGCTTCGGGCTCCGGATCCACGGAGCTATCGAAGAACATCTCGGCCTTGGCCGCGATATCTCCCACGGTACGAGCTCTCCGTTTGAGCAGGTCGACGACTCCGACGAACCACGGTCCGCGGTCCCGAGCCCACGCCCGGTGCATGGGCTCGAGCTCGTCGAGCACCCGGTCCACCAGATCGACTGCGGGCAATCGGGAGAGATGCTGGCCGCTCAGCCACTCGAGCTTGGCTTGATCGAAGATCGCGCTCTTCTTGAGAACCCGGTCCAACGAGAACTTCTGGATCAACTCCTCCCTAGTCATGACCTCCTCGTCCGTGCCGGGAGACCAGCCTAGCAGGGCGAGAAAGTTCACCATCGCTTCGGGGAGAATCCCCTTCTCCTCGTAATCACCGACTGCGGTGGCGCCGTGTCGCTTGGACAGGCGCTTACCGTCCGGACCGAGAATCATGGGAACGTGAGCGAACTTCGGTATCGATCTCCCGAGAGCCTCGTGGATGAGGATCTGCTTCGGCGTGTTGGACAGGTGATCGTCCCCTCGAATCACATGGGAGATCCGCATCTCGGCATCGTCCGACGCCACGGCCAAGTTGTAGGTCGGCGTACCGTCCGATCGGAGTAGGACGAGATCCTCGATGTCGTCGTTGTCGAACCGGGTAGGCCCGTGGACGAGATCCTCCCACGACGTTTCCCCGGGGGGCATGCGGAATCGAATCGCATGAGCCTCGGCGGCGCCCAGCCGGGCCTCCGATTCCTCCGGGCTCAACCGGTCCGCCTGCTCTCGTGGATATCGGGTGGCGCGCGCGGGATCGGCGGCCCGGATTGCCCCGAGCTCTTCAGCGGTCGTGAAGTCCCGATAGGCCCGACCGAGATCGAGCAGCCTTAGCGCGTCTGCCCGATGACGCTCGAGGCCTGCACTCTGAAAAGATGGGCCTTCGTCCCAGTCGAGACCCAGCCACTCCATCCCGTGGAGGATGCCCTCCACCATCTCCTCGGAGGAGCGATCGCGGTCGGTATCCTCGACTCGGAGAACGAACGTGCCTCCGGTCGAACGGGCCAGAAGCCAGTTGAAGAGAGCGGTTCGGGCACCACCGACGTGAAGGTGGCCCGTCGGAGAGGGCGCGAAACGGACGCGAACGGACATGTATCGGGACGGGGGTCGGTCAGGCCGAAGCCCCGACTTCCTGATCGACCGGACCACCCTGCCCGTACCGGCGCTGGATGTAGTCCAGAAGGATCTGTTTGAACTCGTCCACGAGTCCGTCGCCTTTGAGCGTCGTGAAGTGCTTTCCGTCCACGTATACCGGTGCCTTCGGCTCTTCGAACGTTCCGGGCAGGGAGATCCCCAGATTCGCGTGCTTCGATTCACCAGGTCCGTTCACCACGCATCCCATCACCGCGACCTGCAGATCCTCGACCCCCGGAAACGACTCCTTCCACTCGGGCATGCGATCGCGAATGAAGCCCTGGATGTCCTCGGCCATCTCCTGGAAGAAGCTGGAGGTCGTGCGCCCACACCCGGGACAAGACGTGACCTGGGGCTCGAAGCTCCGAATGTGGAGGGATTGAAGAATCTGCTGGGCGATCCGCACCTCCTGCGTGCGGTCGCCGCCGGGCCGCGGAGTGAGGGAAACGCGAATGGTGTCCCCAATCCCTTCGATCAGGAGCACCGAGAGGGCCGCGGCGGTCGCCACGATTCCCTTCGCACCCATCCCTGCCTCGGTCAAACCGAGGTGCAGGGGATGCTCGGAGCGAGGAGCGAGTTGACGATAGACCGCGATCAGCTCGGGCACCTCGGAAACCTTGGCCGAGAGAACGATTCGATCGGAGCCCAGGCCGGTGGCCTCCGCCAACTCGGCGGAGCGGATCGCGCTCTCCACGATCGCGTCACGGAGCACCGCTTGTGCGTCCTTCGGATGGGACCGGGCGGCGTTCTCGTCCATGAGCTGCGTGAGGAGCTGCTGGTCCAGCGAACCCCAATTCACGCCGATTCGGACCGGCTTTCCATGGTCCACCGCGATACGGACGATCTCCTGGAAGTTCTCGTCCCTGCGCTTCGAGCCTACGTTTCCGGGGTTGATGCGGTACTTCGCCAGAGCGCTCGCGCAGTCCGGATGCTCCTTGAGCAAGATGTGCCCGTTGTAGTGGAAGTCCCCGATGATGGGTGTCGTCAGGCCCAGATCGTGGAGACGGGCGACAATCTCGGGTACCGCACGAGCCGCAGCCTCGTGATTCACCGTCACTCGGACGAGCTCGCTCCCCGCACGGGCCAGCTCGGCAACCTGTTCCACCGTCGCTGCGACGTCGGCCGTATCCGTGTTCGTCATCGACTGGACTACGACCGGACGATCTCCCCCGACCCCGATCCCTCCGATGTCGACTTCCTTGGTCCTGCGACGTTCCCAGATGCTCACGTGAGTCTCCAGACCCGGACGATCGCCCCCCTTCCCGACCCCGACCCGCCGCAATCTACGACCCCCGAAAGAGGCCTCCAAGGCTAGGTCCGGGTCTCCATTCGCCCTCTACCACCAATGATCTGTACCGCGAGGGGCCCTTGACCCATCTTTCGATGTTCGAGTTCGAATGCCCGAAAACGCGCGAGCCCAGTGATCACAAGGCGACTATTCCTGTGGCTTCCCCACCACCGCCGAAACGCGAAAAGCGGGAGTCTCGCGGTCGTCGGTATCGCGCTGCTCATGGGAGCCTGTGGAGACCAATCCGCAACCCAGGACTTCTACGTCGAGCCTTCGACACCCGAGAACCCAGTGGCGCAGACCGAGGCGGCCGCGGCCGAAGTGGCTGACCGTGAAGCCCTGCCTCCGACCAGCCCGATTCAGGCGGTCGAGGGCTCGGGAACGACCGGTGACTTCACCGTCACCTACTCGGCGACCGAGGTCGAGCTGCAAGTGCGGGTCGACGGGCTCCCGGAAGTCGGCGAGTTCGCGACCCACGTCCACCGGGGAGTCTGCGCGGAGGGAGGCCCTGTGGCCGCACTCCTGAGTCCGGTCGTCGGAACTCCGGGTGGGGGTGGGACGAGCACGACGACGCTTCCGCCCGATGCCCTGCCGGTCACGGAGCCGCTCTTCGTCCAGATCCACGGATCGTCCGGCGCACCGATCGCCTGCGGCGATCTGGTCGGCGGCGACTGAATCACCGCCTCGACCCGACTCCTCTTCCGACGCACTCCCACTTGAAACCCGAGTAGGTGGCCTCCACATGAGCGAACCCAATGGATTCGCCGCGCAGGTCGATGCGTACTTCGACCAGGCGGCGACACTCCTTCACTACCCGAAGGGTCTCCTCGACCAGATCAAGGTCTGCAACGCCGTCTACCATGTGAGCTTCCCGCTCCGAAGAGACGACCGCTCGATCGAGGTGATCCACGGATGGCGCGCCCACCACTCCTATCATCGACTCCCCGTGAAGGGCGGCTTCCGTCTGACGGATGCTGCGTCCGAGGACGAGGTAACCGCGCTCGCCGCGCTCATGAGCTACAAGTGCGCGCTCGTGGACGTCCCCTTCGGCGGCGCCAAGGGCGCGATCAAGATCGAGAAGAGCGAATACACGGACAGCGAGTTGGAGCGGATCGTTCGCCGATACACGTTCGAGCTCGCCCGCAGAAGGCTGATCGGTCCCGGTGAGGACGTCCCGGCCCCCGATCTGGGAGTCGGGGAGCGGGAGATCGCCTGGATGGCGGACACCTATGTGTCCCTGGCGCGGGGAGAACAGGACGCGATCGGCGCGGTGACCGGAAAGCCTG
>JAHEKL010000094.1 GCA_024638345.1 Gammaproteobacteria bacterium
CATCGCGACCAGGCTTTCGAGCCGACTATCCTGAGCCGCCGGGAGTTCGCCAGACTCGCGGGCGCCATTACGCTGGTTGCTTCGGTCCCGGCTTGCCTCCGGACCGAACGATCGGATCGGCCCGCGGGCGCCCTTCCCGATCCCGCCGATCCAGCGGGCATGATCGTCCTCAGGGACGTGATGGTGTCGACTCGCGACGGTGTTCGTCTCGCCACGGACGTCTATCTCCCCGCCTCGAGCGGCACGATGCTCGCGGGTCCGTTCCCGGTCATCCTGGAGCGGACCCCCTACGGCAAGGCCGAGCCTAGCCGGTCGGAGCGTTCCCTCGCGGAGCCGGAGCGTCCGAAGAGCCGAGCGGAGGTCGCGCGCATCTTCGTGAACCACGGATTCGCGGTGGTCTACCAGGACTGCCGTGGTCGCTACGGCTCAGAAGGCGAGTATCGAAAATACCTCGACGATCCGAACGACGGATACGACTGCTGCGCCTGGATCCTCGATCAGCCCTGGTGTGATGGGCAGATCGGGACCATGGGTCTTTCGTACGCGGCCCACACGCAGGGGGCCCTCGCGTCGGCAGGGGCACCGGGCGTGGCCGCGATGTTCCTCGATGCGGGTGGGTTCTCCAACTCCTATCAGGGCGGAATTCGTCAGGGTGGTGCCTTCGAGCTCAAGCAGGCGACCTGGGCGTACAACAACGGGCTCGTCAGTCCCGAGGTTCAGTCGGACCCGGAGCTCAGGGCGAAGGTCGAAGCGGTGGACGTCCATCAATGGTTCCGGGACATGCCCTGGGCGCCCGGGCGCTCTCCGGTCAGCCTCATGCCCGAGTACGAGGCCTACCTGTTCGAGCAGTGGACACAGGGCGAGTTCGACGACTACTGGAAGCAGGCGGGCATTTACGCGGAGGGGTTCTACGACGCGTGGCCCGACGCACCCATGGTCCACATGTCCTCCTGGTTCGATCCGTACCCGAGGACGGCTACGGACAACTATCTCGGACTCTCTCGTTCGAAGCGTGGCCCGGTCCGTTTGATTCTGGGCCCTTGGACGCACGGAGACCGTTCGCTTACCTGGGCGGGCGACGTCGACTTCGGGCGGGCTGCCACCCTGGACGGCCAGCTCGCCGGGGACTTCTGGGAGCTGAGGCTTCGCTGGTTCGACCGCTGGCTGCGAGGGATCGAGAACGGTGTGGACGAGGAGCCGGCGGTCCGGTACTTCGTGATGGGAGGCGGGAGTGGAAGGCGGAACGGAGCGGGACGACTCGATCACGGCGGTCGCTGGCGAAGTGCGACCGACTGGCCGATTCCAGGCACGCAGGAGGTTCCGTACTACTTGCACCGGGATGGCACTTTGTCTCCCGATGCCCCCGGTGAAGACTCGGGATCGATCCAGTACCGGTACGATCCTCGGCAGCCGGTCCCGAGCATCGGTGGGACCATCACATCGGGAGCACCGGTCATGGTCGGCGGTGCCTACGACCAGCGCGAGAGCCCCGACTTCTTCGGTTGCGAGCCGCCCTATCGGCCCCTGGCGGAGCGTCCCGATGTTCTGGTGTTCCAGACGCCACAGTTGGAGCAGGACATGGAGGTCACCGGACCTCTCGTCGTAAGGCTCTGGATCTCCTCCGATTGCCCCGACACGGATTTCACGGCCAAGCTGGTCGACGTCTATCCGCCCAACGCGGACTACCCGGAAGGGTTCGCGATGAACGTCACCGACGGCATCATCCGCTGCCGGTACCGGGACTCCTGGGAACAGCCGACCATGATGGTCCCGGGCGGAGTGTACGAGGTCGAGATCGCGGCGTTTCCGACCAGCAACCTGTTCGTGCGTGGGCACCGAATCCGTTTGGACGTGTCGAGCAGCAACTATCCGCACTTCGATCTCAACTTCAACACGGGGGAACCCGAGGGGCTCGCGACGACCGTGCGCGTTGCAACGAACACGGTGTTCATGAATCGGGCTCGACCCTCCCACGCGCTGCTACCGATCGTCCCCGCGTGACGAATTGCACCGGAACGGGACGGCCCTCGGCGAAGCTCACCCTTCGAGGGATGCGGAGCGCTTCCGGCTCGGACTGGAGCCGGTTGGCCAAGCTCCTGGGGGGGTTCGTGATTGCCCGCGTCCTTCCGCGCTCCCTCGACCGCCAAGTGGTGCCGGGGCTCCTCCGTCGATCGGTCCGCTCCGAAGGATCGTGGGTCGCCCGCGTCGAGGGTCAGGTTCTGGAGCTGCTCGGATCACATCTGCCCGAGGCGGACTTCCGCGCGATCGCGTTGGGCTACTGCCAAATGATCCGCGAGATTCAGTGGCTGCGCTGTCGCGCCTTCTGGACGCGGGACGTCTGGATCGAAACGAACGTGGACGGCCTGCACCGACTGACCGGAGCGCTCGAGCGAGGCCGGGGAGCGATCCTATGGGGGGCCTCGTTCTGCGAGACCTTGCCGGTGAGGATCGCGCTCTACCGCGCGGGAATCGGGTTGGTGGGGCTGAGCTCGGTGACCCACGGGGCTCCGTCCCCTCATAGTCGTTTTGGAGTCCAGCTGATCGCGCCGCTCTACTCCGCGCCGGACGACCGCTTCGTGAGCGAGCGCGTGAATGTGGCGAGCGGGGGAGGTGATGAGCATCTTCGCGTCCTGAAGGAAAAGCTCGGCCAGAATGAGTGCGTCTACATCAAGGGAGATCACCGGACGTCTCACCACAGAAACATCCCCGCTTCTGTATTCTCACGTAGCCTGGACTTCACGCCGCTCCCGCCCGCGCTGGCGTGGGACTCCAAGAGCCCTCTGTTCCCGGTCCACGTGGTGAGAGAAGGACCGGGGCGCTACCGTGCAGCCGTCCATCCTGCGATCGAAGCCAACCGACGCGACCGTAGCGAGTTCATTCACGCCAGCGTAAAGGGGTTCGCAGCCGTCTTGGAACGGGTTGCGGCGCAGGACCCGTCCAGCTGGGAACGGAAACCGTTCCTCGGGCAGGTGTTTGGCGAGTACCACTAGGTGCTGACCGTGAGCTGCCCACCGAAAGCCAGCACCACGATCGCTGTACCGACGAGCATGACACTCGTTCGGACACGCAGCCTGGAGCCCAGATCGCGCTCGACCACCTGCTCCGCGAGGGGGTCGCCCTTACGTTCCGGGAGGTGCTCGAGCAGCTACCCACCGATCCGGCATCTATCTTCGCGATCGTCTTCTTGGCTGGATCCGTTGGGCTGGTGATCTGGAAAGGCCGGCCGAGGGGTGCAGGGGGCAGGGCAGCGTGAGCCTACGAGCTCCACCGTGGGCGCGCAGGCGTTTCATGGGAAATGAGGGCGACATAGCTTGGGCTTCGGACCGGATACCCGACCACAGGAGGCTCCCATGCGTTACGCGCTCTCCATTCTGATGCTCCCGCTGCTGGTGGCTCCGGTCTCTGCGCAGACCCCGCCCCCAGCGGTTCCCCCCGTAGCGACCGACGTGACCGCGGTGGATATCAGAGCCTTCATCGATGCGCTGCCCAAGGATCGGGTGAGCGACCTGCCCATCCGCGTCGTTCCCGTCACGGGCGACTATCGGGTGGGCGTTTACGGGGTCCTGCGTCCCTCCGCATATCCGGGGACGGCGATCATGCACCGGGTACACACGACCGAGATCTACTACATGCTCGAGGGTGCTGGGACGCTCGTGACCGGTGGCACTTTGGTGGGTCCGGAGGATACGCCGAACGGGATGAGCGTGAGGGGATCGAGCATCGAAGGCGGGGCCAGCCGGCGGGTCGCCCCTGGGGATGTGGTCGTCATCCCTGGCCACACTCCGCATTGGTGGAGCGAGTTGGACGGTGACATCTCCTACCTGATCTTCCGCCCCGATCCGGACAATCGGCTACCGATCCGATAAGACGGCGCTCCGGCGTCTCGACTCCCACTCGGACGACGGCTGGCTCTCCCGCCTCCTCGGGGCCCCCGGGTCACTGTCCGATTGCTGGGGTCGGACGACTCGAATACGTTGAAACCTGCCCCGCGCAATCCCGGTTGCTCCTTGGGAGGAATCAGATGAAACCGCTCCGCTCTCTCGTCTCCGCCGTCGGCCTCTTGACCGTGCTCGCTGCGCCCGCCATGGGACAGTTCGACAACGTGGGCAGCATCGACTTCCCGACCTCTGCCGAGGGTGAAGTGCAGCAGCATTTCCTTCGGGGAGTGGCCATCCTCCACAGCTTTGGCTGGAAGCAGGCGATCGAGCAGTTCCAGGCCGCACAGGCGCTAGATCCGGACTTCGCCATGGCCTATTGGGGCGAGTCCCTCGCCTACAACCATCCGCTCATTTCGCAGATGAATCCGGGAGAGCCCAGGAGTGTGCTCGAGAGGTTGGCGCCGACTCGGGCGGAACGTCTTGCGAAGGCCCCCACAGACCGAGAGAAGGGCTTCCTGAACGCGGTGGAGGTACTTTGGGGTGAGGGCGACCACGTCACCCGACGGGTCGGCTATATGGAGGCGATGGAGAGGCTCTACGATCGCTACCCCGACGACCCCGAGGTAGCGGCGTTCTACTCCCTCGCGATCCTGAGCGCCGTGGCGGCTACCGGTGACCTCACGCAGCGGCTCAACGTCCGTGCCGGTGCGATCGCGCTGCGTCTCTCGAAGGAGAACCCGACGCACCCCGGAGCCGTGCACTACACGATTCACGCGTTCGACGACCCGCTCCATGCGCCCCTCGCGCTCGATGCGGCGTTCCAATTCGCGGAGATCGCGCCGGCGGTTTCGCATGCGAGGCACATGCCGACCCACATCTTCATCCAGCATGGTATGTGGGATTACGTGTCGCGAAACAACCAGTCCGCCTACGACGCCGCGCGGGAGCTCTGGGAGCCCGGCGACGACATGGGTGACGCAATCCATTCGCTCGACTGGGGCCAGTACGGCGACCTACAGCGCGGGGACTACGAAAAAGCGCGTGTCTGGATCGAGCGGATCGAAGCCATGTCTTCCGAGGGTGGCTTCCTCGAGGGTGGGGCCCGTGGACAGGCGGGCGCCTCCAGAGCGAGGAATACCGTTCCTCTGACGAAGGCTCGCTACATCGTCGAGACCGAGGAGTGGGAGATCGGGCCGATCACCGATGAGACTTCCACCAACGAGCTGCTGGCGACCGCGCTGAGCGCCGCCCGCTTGGGGGATGCGCAGGCGCTTGGGCTGGCGGAGGCCGCCTTACGGAACCGTGACGGTGCCCAGGCCGAGATCATGGCCATGGAGGCTGGAGCCCTGCTTCACGCGGATTTGGGACACGCCGACGTGGCTACCCGTCTCATGGACCAGGCCCAAGCGGCGGACGAGGCCATGGCCCCGCCCCGCGGTGCGGCCTCCCCAATCAAGCCCGTCCACGAGCTGTATGGCGAGATCCTCCTCGACCTGGGCCGGCCCGCCGACGCAGTGGAGAAGTTCGAGACATCGCTCGTTCGGATGCCGAATCGCCCACGCTCTCTGTTGGGGCTCGCTCGAGCGCAGGCCGCCGTGGGCAACCGCGACGCCGCGGTGGAGGCCTACGAGCAGCTCACAGAGGTTTGGGCCGGCCGTGAATCCTTCGAGGGATACCGGGAGGCCTTGGCGTATCTGAGGGCGAGCCAATAGGGTTCGGGCCTTCGATGAAAACTCAGGCTCCGATCAACCGGTAGACTCTTCCGCCTTCCGTGAGGAAGTAGAGTTCGCCGGCCGTGTCCTCGCCGAAGGAAGTCACGGGTCCCAGCCCTCCGACGCCCGAGTCGTGGACTTCGACGGAGGAGCCCTGGATTTCTAGGCTTCGCACCCACTGCTGGCAGTAGTCCGCATAGAAGTACCGACCGCTCAAGCCGGGAATCGCCGAGCCGCGATAGACGTGCCCACCCGTGATGGAGCACCCCTCCTGGTGGTTGTACTCGAAGATCGGCAGCGTGAGCTCGCTCTGATCGCAGCCTCCCCCACCGAAACAGTGAGCGCCCTCCATCACCCGCCATCCGTAGTTGATGCCGCCTTCGCTCGCCGACGCCCGGTTCACCTCCTCCCATTGAGCCTGGCCTACGTCGGCGATGAAGAGTTGACCCGTCTGGCGGTCGAAGGAGAAACGCCAAGGGTTCCGCAATCCGTACGCCCAGATCTCGCCACGGGCCCCGGGGACCGTGATGAAGGGGTTGTCGGCCGGTATCCGGTAGGGGTCTCCGCCGTCCACGTCGATGCGGAGGATCGAGCCCAGCAGCGTATCCAGATTCTGGCCGTTCCCCAAGGGGTCGGCCGCCGCACCGCCATCGCCGAGTCCGATGTAGAGCATCCCGTCCGGTCCGAACACGTTCAGACCCCCGTTGTGATTGGAGAACGGCTGATCGACCGAAAGGATCAGCTTCCCCGAGTTGTCGTCCGCGACGTCGGGGTTCGCGGACACACGGAATCGCTCGACCGTCGTCGCGCCGGCGAAGTCTGTGTAGTTCACATAGAACCACCCGTTCGAGTCGTACATCGGGTGGAAGGCGACGCTGAGTAGCCCCTGCTCACCGCAGCAGCGGACGCGGTTCGTGATATCTAGAAACGGCGTGGCCAGCAGGGTCCCATCCGACTCGATGATACGGATTCGGCCGAGCTGCTCCACCACGAATAGCCGATCGTCCGACGGGGGCGAGGTGAGGTGAACCGGATCCTGAAGACCCTGCGCCACGAGCTCGGCCGCTAGGTCCATGGGCTCCGACCCACCAGGCGCAACGGGGTCGCCACCGCCGCACCCGGTCAAAGCGACGAAGCCCAAACCCACGAATGCGTAGATTCCGATTCTCTCCACCAAAGGCGTCCTTGTCTCCATCTGGACTTCTCCCGAAAGGGTCCTCAGCCCACCTCGCGCAGGATTTGGGCTCGACCTCATCCCACCGACACGGCCTGCGACAGCTCGACTCCACAGACTTGCCCGGTCACGTTCGCTGATCCCGTCCCGTTGAGTGCGCTGCCACCGAGGTCGAACGAGAGGTCGATCCCGCAAGATCCGCTGCGTCCGTCGTCGGTTTCCCAGATGACGCGCCCTGCCATGCTACCGAGGAAGTCGAAATCCGTCTCGTTTCGAACGGACATCTCGAACTGAAAGCGAACGTTAGGATCCCCGTCGAGGGTGAACACCACGCCCGTGTCCTCGTGAGTCGCCCGGCAGCCACGGTGGGCCTGTGCCAGGGTGAGTGCGAGGTCGAAATCACCGGTCTCGTCGTCCCCGGATCCTTCCACGGATCCGCTCACGACCACGGTCCCTCCCAGGGGACAGGGAACCTCGGCGTCGATCTGACTGCTGATCGTGAATGGAGCAGCGGCCGGGTTGGAAGCCGGTGACTGCGCCGGACCGCCCGATACATCGAGACCGGACTCCATGCCCTGACCCACCAGGATGGCGGCCAGAGCCGCTGCTTCATCGCTGCTCAGCTTTCCGGAAACGCCCGTGCCATCGCTACATCCGGCGAGCCCGAGCAGGAAGGTCGAGGCCAAGAGCGACGCGACGCGACCCGAGCGGGGAATCTTCATCGTAGGGCTCCTCTGCAAGACCGAACGAGTTGACGTTCGAGGTTGGCTGTAATGGGCGATACAGGTCTGCAGCATCCATGCCACCTGCCATGACCCGTCTCCTGTGTTTTCGGTGTGTGACCTCCAGCCAACTCGGTCGTCTGTATAGTTTGAGAAGGTGTGTGCCGAGAGGAAGACCTCTCCCCCAAGAAGATCGGAGCGACAAACGATGGACGAGCGGATCCACCGGTTTCTCGACGGAGAACTAGCACTCGAGGAGCTGACGCCGGACGAGCATCTGCAGCTGGAGAGCTATCGGGCGGCAATTCGGTCCGCTTCCGCCCTGAGCCGTGAGGAGATCCCGCGGGATCTGGTCGATTCCGTGATGGGCGCGCTCTCCCGAAGTCCGCAGGGCGACTCGGAGGTCCCGGGCGGCAGTGCGGCCCGCACCGCATTCGATCTACTCGGGTGGTTGATCCGTCCAGCCACCGTTCGACTACGCCCGGCCTATGGGCTCGTGGCCGCCGCCGCGGCCGCAGTCATCTGGCTGAACGCGCCGAGCGATTCAGCACCGGCCGCCCTCGAAGCCGATCCGGCCGTCGAGACCGTGGTCTTTGTTCAGTTTCGCCTCGACGCACCCGAGGCGTCCGCCGTGCGACTTGCGGGCAGCTTCACCGGCTGGCAGCCCAGCTACGCCCTGAACGAAGGGGCACCGGGCGTCTGGACGATCTTGGTACCGCTGCCACCCGGCGTCCACGACTACCAGTTCGTCGTGGACGATTCGGAGTGGAGGCCCGACCCGGCCGCCCCCCGAGTGGAAGACGGATTCGGCGGCGAGAACAGCCAGGTCGCCGTCGTCTTTCCGACTCAGCGGACGCTGTGACCGCTTCGATGTTCCAGGTGGGTGACCCACGCACTCGTTCGATCCGGCTCTTCTTCGTTCTTCTATGCGTTCTTCCCTGCTCGACCTTCACGGGCGGCGCTGCCACTCCCCTCGAGGCCCAAGGATGGACCGCGGACGTCTACGCGGGTCGCGCGGACTTCGAGACGGTTCCGTCGACCGCCTCCTCCGCCAACGCGGCAGCGTTTCTCGGCCACTCGCAGGAGAATCGATTCCTGCGGTTGGGTTTGGCTGCACCAGTGGGTTCGGACGCCGTTCTCTGGGGAAGCGCAACGGCTGGCGACCGGATCGGATTCAGACGCGGAAGGTTCGTGTTGGGTGCGGATCTGAACGCAGAGTCTCACGGGCAGCGCGATCCGGTCAGTGAGAACTGGGGTTGGGGGGCCCGCGGGGAGGTCCTCCCGCTGGTCTCAGCCTCCGCGGGTCCGTTCGTAGCCCAGGCTCGGGCCGGTCGATCCTGGTACGAGGCGGAGATCGATGGCTCGGGGTGGTCGCGCAACGTGTGGATCTCCGACCTACGACTCATGTCGTTCCCGCTTCCTTCGATTCGCCTCGAGGGCTCGCTCCGGCACCTCCGAGAGAGGGAGGCCGACTACACCTTCGTCGGGATCTCCGGCACAGCGGCGATCGGCGACGGAGTGCTGTGGGCGTCAATCGGCGATTGGTCTTCAGGACTTGGAGACGACGTGGAGTCGGTCGCCTGGAGAATCGGGGGCAGCGTTGCACTGAGGCCCTCGACCGAACTCTGGCTGACCCTGAGGCAAGAGCCGTTCGATCCTCTCTTCCTGTCTGCCCCGAGGACGAGTTGGGGGATTGGGATCACCTACCGACTGGGCTCGAGTCGGAGCCCACCGTCAACGGTGGGTCCCGAGCAGAGGGCCCCTGGACGCATGGTGATTCGTCTCCCTTTGTCGCTCGCCTCCTCACCACCGTCGATCGCGGGGGATTTCACGGGGTGGCAGCCTGCTACGAGGAGATGGGGCGCTCGATCTTCGGGCCGGTGTGCTTCAACGCGCAAGCCCCGGATGACGGCAACATGTACCTGCTGAGCCGGGTGGGGACGG
>JAHEKL010000095.1 GCA_024638345.1 Gammaproteobacteria bacterium
ACCTTCGGCGAGCGTCTCTCCACTCTCCTGGGTGCCGCGTACCTCCGTTCCCTGGACATCGCCGTCGAGTGGCTGCCCGCGGGTGAGCTGCTGAAGACGGTCCCCACCCCACGGCAATCCGGGGATGCTGTGTGGCTTTCGGCCGAGTGCGATTCCGACCTGGATCCCCACCTCCGGGAACGACTCGATGCGCTTCCGGGGATCGGTCTCACGCAGGGCTTCGTGGCCAGCGGTCCCGGCGGGGAGACGGTCGTGCTCGGTCGCGGAGGTTCGGACACTGCAGCGGCCTACCTCGCCGGCAAGTGGGGGGCAGACCGACTCGAAGTATGGTCGGACGTGCCGGGCATGTTCAGCGCGGATCCGCGCATCGTCCCCAGTGCGAGGCTTCTCCGGCGACTCGGCTACCGCGAGGCGCAGGAGATCGCGACGACGGGGAGCCAGGTCATGCATCCGCGCGCGATTCGAGCGCTCCGCGATCGGAGGATTCCTATCCATCTCAAGAGCACGATGGACCCGGCTTCGCCCAATACAGTGATCGAGTACTTCGAGGACGCCGGTCCCGCGCAGGTCAAAGCGATCTCCTGGAAGAAGAAGGTCGTCCTGATCTCGATGGAGACGCTCGGCATGTGGCACGAAGTGGGATTCCTGGCGAGAGCGTTCGCGGTGTTTCGCGACCTGGGTCTGTCCATCGACCTGGTCTCGACGTCAGAGACTACCGTCACGGTTTCCTTGGACCCGCGCGCGACGCTCTTGGACCGCGAGACTCTCGATGAGCTGTCGGCCCGGCTCTCCGCGTTCTGCGGCGTCGGGATCATTCGTCCCTGCGCCGCGGTGAGCCTCGTCGGGAAACGAATCCGCACGATCCTGCATCGACTGGGACCGGCGTTCGAGACGTTCGAGGAGCGTCAGGTGCACCTCGTCAGCCAGGCCGCGAGCGACCTGAACCTCACCTTCGTCGTGGACGAGGATCAGGCAGCCGAGCTCGTGCGTGGACTCCACGAGCTCTTGATCCCGAGCGACCCGACGTCGGCCGTGTTCGGTCCTTCCTGGATGCAGCTCCAGCAAATGGCTGCCACGAGATCCGGGTCGAAGGACCCTAGGAGCGCCGTGCGGTGACGGGCTCGCGGGGTTCGACGTCCAGACGGTCGGGCGGCATCGATCGGAGATTGCGCGCGATCCATGCGAAGGAAAGGACGGCGATACCGAGAAACAGCGCCGACTCGCCCCAGTCGCCGAAGAGTAGCTTCCCCACCCCGAAGAGCGACGAATAGACCGCGGATACTCCCGCCGCCCAGTTGGTCCAGTTGAGCGCACCCCCGTCGATCCCTTCGCGTCCGAAGCCACCTCGGCTCGCCACATCGTACCATCCGGGCCCGCCGGGTCGCACCTTCTTGTAGAAGCGGTCGAGTACGGCGTCGGGCTCGGGAGCGGTCATGAGCGTGACGATCAGCCACACCGCTGTCGACGAGAGCACCGTGGCGATCATGATTCCCGCCCATTGGGTGGGATCGTCAGGGTCGAGCCCGGCCCCGAACCAGAGGACCAGGCTCACGACCAACGACGCGACCATGGCCGAAATCTCGGACCAGGCGTTGATCCTCCACCAGTACCATCGGAGAATCAGCACCAAGCCCGTCCCGGCTCCAATGGCCAGCAAGAACCTCCATGCGCCCTCGATCGAAGTCATGAAGTACGTCACGACCAGAGAGGCCACCATGAGCAGTGCGGTGGCCCCCCGAGACACCCGAACCAGGTGGCGCTCGTCCGATTCCGGGCGCATGAAGCGCGCATACAGATCGTTCACGAGATAGCTCGCGCCCCAGTTCAGCTGGGTTGAAATCGTGGACATGTAGGCTGCGACCAGACCGGCGAGCAGAAGACCCGTCAGACCCGACGGGAGGAGGTCCATGATCGCCATCACATACCCCTGGCGGGGGTTCTCCAAGTCGGTGTAGAGGATCGTGGTCGAGAGAGCCACGAGGATCCAGGGCCACGGACGAACGGCGTAGTGCGCCACGTTGAACCATAGCGTGGCAAGGACTCCGTCCTTTTCCGTGCGGGAGGAGAAGATCCGCTGTGCGATGTATCCGCCGCCACCAGGCTCAGCTCCAGGGTACCAGGAGGCCCACCAGTTCATTCCCAGGTAGACCGCGAAGGTGACCACCGGCATCCAAGCTGCCCCCTGGGTCGGCACGAGCGCTACCGCGGTGTCGAACGACCCGTACACCTCGGCTAGGCCCGTCTCCAGGCCTGACAGCCCACCCACGGCTCCCACGGCGAAGATCGCGAGGATCACCGCCCCACCCACTGCCAGGCCGAACTGGAAGAAGTCGGTGACGACCACGCCCCAAAGCCCGGCGAGGACCGAGTAGCCCGCAGCGAGAAAGAAGCAGACCAACAGGGCGGGGATTCGAGGGATGTCCAGGGCGACCGCCGTGATCTCGACCATCGCCAGATTCACCCAGCCCATGACGATCAGGTTGATGGGCACGGCCAGGTATGCCGCGCGGAATCCCCTCAGGATCGCCGCGGGCCGTCCACCATACCGGAGCTCCGTGAACTCGACGTCGGTCAGGACGCCGGCCCGTCTCCAGAGACGGGCGTAGAAGAACACGGTGAGGATTCCGCTCATCACCATGTTCCACCACAGCCAGTTCCCCGCGACCCCGTACTGCACGACGAGCTCGGTCACGGCGAGGGGTGTGTCCGCGGCGAAGGTAGTGGCTACCATCGAGGTCCCGGCGAGCCACCAGGGGAGTGCTCGACCTCCGACGAAGTAGTCCGAGAGGGAACGACCCCCGCGCTTCGCGAGCGACAGCCCGATGCCGCTTGCGATTGCGAAGTAGATGATGATGACGGACCAGTCGAGTCCCGTCATCGAGGATCCCTGGGCTCGACCGTCCGGTCGGACACCGCCTGAGCCACCGCATCGTGCACGGCTCTTCGGAAGGCGACGTGCCGATCATTCTCGCGGGTGGGATTCACACGGTTCGTGAGAAGCACCACGAAGAGGTCGAGCTCCGGATCGATCCAGATCGATGTCCCCGTGAACCCGGTATGACCGAAGGAATCGGCGCTGAAGTAGTCCCCAGCCGAGGAGCGCCCCGAGGGGGTGTCCCAACCCAGGGCCCGACTCGAGCCGGGATCGGCTCGGGTCTTGAACCGGTCGACCGTGCCCTCATCCAGGTAGCGCACACGGATGGGAATGCTCCCCGAACCGCAGGGGACTCCCGCACCTACCTCGTGCGAGCAAGGCTCCAGCATCCCTCGGTTGGTCAGCAGCGAAGCGAACACCGCAAGGTCTTGTGCGGTCGAGAAGAGTCCTGCGTGACCCGCGACCCCGCCCATTGCGTGGGCATTCTCGTCGTGGACTTCTCCGACGATGTGGTACGGGCGGTACGCCGTGCCCCTTTCCGTCGGCGCGATCCGGGCCCTCTGGCCCTGGTCCGGCATGAATCCCGTATCCCACATCCCCATGAGCCGAAAGACCCGGCGCTCCAAGAACTCCTCGATCGACTCGCCGGCCACCTCCTCGACCACCCAGGCCAACGTCATGAAACCGAGATCGGAGTACTCCGTCGCGGAGCGCGGCGCACGCTCCAGCGGGGTGCTCAGGACGGCGGCCTTCATCGCGTCCAGCCCCTCGAGATCCTCGAAGAAGAGGCGGAAGGCCGGAAGACCGCTCCGGTGAACGAGGAGATCACGAATCGTGACCGTCGTCTTGCGCGCATCGCCGGTCGCGAACGCAGGCACGTATTCGACGACGGGATCGTCCAGGTCGAGGAGGCCCTCCTCTGACAGGATCATGATCGCCGTGGTCGTCCCAACCACCTTGGTCAGGGAAGCCACGTCGTACACAGAGAAGGGTGTGACCACCGGGCTCGCGGGGTCCCAGTCCAGCCTGCCGTAGCCACGCAGGCGGACGAGCTGTCCCCGTCGGCCCACGGCGATGGCGACACCCGGCGCGACCGAGTCTGCGATCGCACCTTCGATCAGCGCATCGAGCTCCGCCAGGGCACTCGGGTCCACGTCGACCGAAGCCGGGTCGGTCTCCAGGGGGGAGACCGTGAGGGCACGCCAGCTTCCCGGGGCAGGGGCACCCTCTGGAAGCGGAGGCGTCTGAAGCCCGAACCCGTCTCCCGGTGGAGTGGCCGGAACCCCGGTAGGATCGTCTGCAGCTGGCGCCTCCGGATCCGGATCGTCGTCTCCTCCACGGACCAGACCCGCTTCATCGAGGGGGTCACGCCGCCGGTCCCCGAGGGCGGCGATGGCTGGAATGGCGGCCCGTTCGAGTCCGTCTCCCAGGGGGTGCAGTCCTGGAAGTGTGATGGGGAGGCGTCCCTCGATGGGCTCGGCCCCCGCCACGGCGCGCGCCGCCGCGCGCTGGGAAACCTCACGATCCCCCCAAGCGACCACGTAGGTGCCGATGGTCGGCAGGGCATTGAGCAAATAGGGGTTGCCCAGCGAGATGAGCACCGTGCGATCCGTCGGGAGCGAGCGAACGAACGCTTGGATCTCCTCCGGTAGAGCGATCGATCCGGCGCCCGCGCGTGGTGGCACGTAGGCACTCAGCAAGACGGCGTCGAAGGATCCGCTCCTGGACACGAGCGCGTCGAGCTCGTCGGGAGGGGTGTCGGGCGCGATCCTGGCTGCCTCCAGCTCGGCCACCAGACCGCTCAGGACCGCGTCGAACTCCCGACCGGCCACTAGATCGGCCCGCGTCGCATAGGTGATGCTGAGCACTCGGCGGACCCGCTCGGGGTCGAGTGGGACCAGCCGGCTCCCGTCCCTTGGTAGCGTGATCGAGCGGCCCGCGACCTCGTCAGCGGCGCGTCGGTGCTCCTCGATTCCCACCACCTGAGAGATCTGGTCCAGAGAGACCGTCCGCTCTCTCGGTAGCCCCACCCGAGCCTTCGCGGTCAGGATTCTCCGGACCGATGCGTCGATCCGCCCTCGGCTCAGTCGGCCCGTGTCGACCGCTGCGATCACGGCCGTGATCGCATCCGGAACCGACTCCGGGATCACGATCACGTCGGCTCCGGCCTCGAGCGCCAGCACCGCCGCCTCGCCGGCCCCGTATCCTTCCGTAATCGCCCCCATGCGGAGTGCGTCGGTGAAGAGGAGTCCCGAGAAGCCCAGCTCGGCCCGCAGCATCTCGGTCATGAGCTCGGGGGAAAGCGTCGCTGGGGGCGCGTCCGGCCCCAAGATCCCCGGCACCGACACATGTGCGGTCATCACGGCATCCACCCCTTCGTCCAGAGCGGCCTCGAAGGGAACCAGCTCCACGGCATCCAGCCGGGCGCGATCTGCGGTCACCTCCGGCAGCGTGAGGTGCGAGTCCACCCGGGTGTCGCCGTGTCCAGGAAAGTGCTTGGCGGTGGTGAGGATGCCTCCGGCGCGGGCGCCCCGTATGTAAGCCCTGCCCAGGCGGGCGACCTCGCTCGGCGACTCACCGAAGGCCCGTGTGTTGATGATCGGGTTCTCGGGGTTGGAGTTCACATCCAGTACCGGTGCGAAGTTGAGATGCACACCGACAGCCCTGGCCTCCCTCGCGGTGATTCGGGCAAACCGCTCCACTTGCGCCTCGTCCGCCACCGCCCCGAAGGCCATGGTCGGCGGGAAGCTCGTTCCCCCACCCTGCGGGAGCAGCGTGGGTAAGGCGTAGGTATGGCTGATTCGCATGCCTGGCCCGCCATTCTCGAAATCGGCCGTGACCAGTAACGGCACGGCCGCGCGCTCTTGGAGCGCATTCAGCTTGGCGGCGTATGCGTGGGGTGTCCCAATGGAGATCACTACCCCACCGATTCCCTGTTCCTCTACCCACCCGAACGCCTCGACGAGCTCCGGGTCGTCCACAGCCGAGTAGGCGCCCGAGAGCCAAGGAAACACGAGCTGACCCACCGCCTCGCGCAGGGTTAGTCCTGCCAGGGTTCGCTCGACCCACCGCGTCGCATCGCGATCGAGCTGTGCGACCAGATACGGAGGGACGTCTGCAGCCACGGGGGCGGCGACGGAATCCAGAGTCCTACCGGAACAGGAAATCAGACCGAGGGCGAGAAGGACGGCCGGAGTCGCGCGGGTGAGGCCGCGCCGCATCCGCTTCACTCGCACAGTCTCGCGGCCTGGAAGAAGGTCGGACCGGCGATCTGGAGACCGGCGCCGATCCCATGATCGGCGGAGATCTGCGCCGGCGACCGGCCCTGGATGGCCAGGTCGCCCACGAGCGCGCGCGCGGCGGCGTCCTGCGAGACCGCGGCACCGCTCCAGGCCGCCATGTACGATCGCACTTCGGGGAACTCGTTCAGGAGGTAGGGATTCCCGAACGAGATCAAGACGTTGGGGCGATCGGAGCGACTCACTCCACGGATGAACTCCATCAACTCCGGAGTTCCTGCGACCTCGCCGTCGGAGGATACCTCGGTGATGTAGAGGGACACGACGACCAGATCCGAGCCACGCGCGCGCTGTGTCAGCCGCTGGTACTCCTCGTCGGTCGTGTTGCTTCCGATCTCCGCGGTCCTGAGGCGTGGGTAGGTCCCGCGGAGCGTCTGATTGAAGGTGCTTCCTGCGAGCAGATCGCTCCGCCTCCGGTAGGTGACGGACAGCACGTTCGCGCTCCGCGTCCCGGCGAGTGGAAGGAGATCGCCCTCGTTCCGGAAGAGCGTGAGCGATCGTTCCGCGATCTCACGTGCGACCCGCGTATTGCTCTCGATCCCTACCTGCCGGTGCACGTCCTCGAGATCCACGGAGCGGTCGAGGTGAAGCCCCATCCGCGCCTTCGCGCTCAGGACTCTGCGCACGGAATCATCGATCCGAGATTCCGCGATGCGCCCCGAAGCCACCGCCCGCTCGATCGCGCGGACGGCCGCCGGAGGATCGGGAGGGATGAGAATGACGTCGGCGCCCGCCTCGATGGCGCGGATCGTGTCCTCGTCGATACCGAACATCCGATCGATCGCGTCCATGTTCATGGCGTCGGTGAACACCAGCCCGTCGAAGCCCATGCGGCCACGCAGCAACCCGGTAAGCACGTTCCAGGACAGCGTCGCGGGAAGCTCCCGGCTCTCGGTCATGCCGGGCAGGGCGATGTGGGCCGTCATGACGGCCTGCATCCCGGCTGCCATCGCCGCTCGGAACGGTCGAAGCTCCACCGTCTCCAGACGTTCCTGCGAGACCCGGATGATCGGGAGAGCCAGATGCGAGTCGGTGTCCGTATCACCGTGCCCCGGGAAGTGCTTTCCGGTGGCAATCGCACCGTGATCCTGGATGCCCCTTACGAGACAGGCTCCCATTCTGCCCACGAGCTCCGGATCCTCACCGAACGACCGGACGTTGATGACCGGATTCTCGGGATTGTTGTTGACGTCCAGCACTGGAGCGAACGGGACGTGGATTCCCACTGCCCGGGCTTCCTGCGCAGTGACACGACCCATCTCGTAGGCCAACGACGGATCGCCCGTGGCTCCGAGCGCCATCAGGGAAGGAAACTGCGACGCGCCTCCAAGCTCGGTTCCGTTCGGGAGGTAGACGGCACCTCGCATTCGAAAACCGGCCCCGGTCTCGAGATCGGCCGCTACGAGGAGGGGAAGTCGCGATCGTCGTTGGAGGACATTCAGCTTGGTCGCGACATCGAGCGGCGTCCCGACCGACACGATCACGCCCCCGATCTCCGCCTCGTCGACGTACCGAGTGATCTGCTCGAACGAGTCGGATCCTTCCGGGGCGAAATCACCCAGAATCCGCGGCATGATCAGCTGACCGATCTTCTCGCGAAGGCTGAGGCCCTCCAGCACGCCCGCCGCCCACGCGTCCGCGGACCGATCGGACGATCCGGTGACCCGGGTCGCTGATGGAGAAGTCGGTGACGAGCCGGCGGGACCTGCCGACCTGGCCTGGCCCGACAAATGTACAGGCAACGACGAGAGAAGGACGATCGAGAGGACGCGGCCCGCGGATCGTAGTGGCATGCGCCGACGGTCGAAGGGTACACGGAGCAGCGTGCGACCTCGTTGACCTGGCCAGACGGGCTGCCGATGTTCGGACCGAGGAACCGAGGACGGACTTCCCCGGGGGAACCCACCCCCTGGGGGACTCTGGCACAGGGAAAAACTAGGAGAATCGGGATGCAGCGACAATCCGCCCGGTGCCTCGGGATCTGCGCGATCGCGTCGATCGCCCTGCTCGGTGTGACCTGCGGGTCCGCCGCTGATGAGGACCTGGCCCGCCAGGACGTCCGCCCCGGGGTGGAGGTCTTGCTCGCGGACTCGATTCACCTCGTTCAGGGGCGTCGCGTCGGGCTCATAACGAACCACACCGGAATCGACGCGGATGGCACCCCCTCCATCGACCGGCTGCACGAGGACCCCCGGCTCGAGCTGGTCGCGCTGTTCTCTCCCGAGCACGGCATCCGCGGTACCGCCGGGGCCGGCGTGAGCATCGCAGACGCGATCGATGTCGAGACGGGGCTTCCGATTCATTCTCTCTATGGTGAAACGCTCAAGCCGACGTCCGCGATGCTGGATGGAATCGAAGTTCTGCTCTTCGACATCCAGGACATCGGAGCCCGCTACTACACATATGTGTACACCATGGCCCTCGCGATGGAGGCCGCCGGCGAGTCGGAGATCCCGTTCGTCGTACTCGACCGGCCCAATCCCGTGGGTGGACATCGCGTGCAGGGGAATGTGCTGGACCCCGCATTCTCTTCGTTCGTCGGGCTCTATCCGATCCCCATGCGTCACGGGATGACTCCGGGAGAGCTCGCGTCGCTGTTTCGGCGGTCTTTCGGTGTGGATGTCGACCTTCGGATCGTGCCGGCCTCGGGCTGGTCCCGGGACATGCTCTTCTCCGACAGCGGGCTCCCATGGCGACCCCCTTCCCCCAACATGCCGGACCTGGAGAGCGCCCTCCATTACCCGGGGACTTGCCTGTTCGAAGGGACCAATCTCTCGGTCGGCAGAGGCACGGATCGTGCATTCCAGTGGATCGGGGCGCCATGGTTGGACGGGGAAGTCTTGGCCGATGCGCTGTCGGCATACGGGTTGGAGGGCGTTCGAGTGCACGCTGCTCGGTTCACGCCCTCAGAGCCGGGTGACGCGAAGTTCGACGGCGTGGAAGTCTTCGGGGTACGACTCGAGGTGACCGACGCGGCGGTCTACGATCCGACGGCCACGGCGGTGGCCCTACTGACGGAGTCGCGGCGCATGTCGGGCGATCGGTGGCGCTGGCGCTCGGAGCACTTCGATCGCCTCGCGGGGACGGACCAGCTTCGTTTGCAGATCGAACGGGGAGATTCCCCGGCCTCGATCGTGGGGGATTGGGATCGACAGATCGTCGGGTTCGAGGAACTTCGGAACCCCGCGCTGATTTACCCATAGGACACGCAGGGGGGGCTTTCCGTACAGGGAGCAAGAGT
>JAHEKL010000096.1 GCA_024638345.1 Gammaproteobacteria bacterium
GCCGGTCTTCTTATTTCGCACCGCGACCGTCCCGCGGCTCGACATCGTAGGATGGTTCCCGACGCCGATCCTCTCGTTCATGGGTGGCGTCTACATGGCGCTCGTCGTCGCCGGCGGTTGGGCGATCTATCGAAGCGAGGCACCGAAGCGAGTGGCGCCCCTGCTCGCGTGGACCGCATTGGCCGTCCTTCCTCTGAGCGCGGTCCGACACCTGCCGCTCTTTGCGATCGGCCTGCCCATACTTCTCGCGCCGCACTTCGCCAGTGCCGCCGGGTCGATCGTGTCCGACTCCTCTCCGACCCGGCCTTCGTCGGGTCGACTACAGGGAACCCTGACCGCCACTGCCATCGTTGTCGGTGCGGTCATGCTGCTGAGCGCGGCGCCCAGAGTCCGCTGCGTGGAGATCGCAGAGGCCCGGCCGATCCGGTACCCCGTTCGCGCAGTCGCCTGGCTTCAGCAGAGCGGAGTCGAGGCCAACCTCGCCATCTACTTCGATTGGGGGGAATACGCGCTCTGGCATCTGGCGCCCGGGATCAAGATCTCGATGGATGGTCGCCGGGAGACCGTCTACCCAGACAGCGTCTACGACGAGTACCTTCGGTTCCAGAACGGCGTCGGTGAATGGGACGAGCACATCGAGCGGCACCCGACGGATCTCGTTCTCTTCACCAGGGACCGACCCGCCTACAATCTCATGCGGCTGAAGCCGGGGTGGGAGCTACTCTACGAGGACGACGCGGCTGCGCTGTTCGCGCCGCTCGGTTCGAACGCGTCCGCCCGACTTCGGGCGACGCCGATTCCGGACGTCGAGGAGCATGGGATCGGCTACTGTGCGCCTTGAGCGCCCGCCTCGCTCGCAGGGATGTCGCCCGGCCGGGCGGGTTCGCCACCCGTCTCTGGTTCAGCAGGGATGACCGGTTCAGCCGGGACGAAACGTCGAGCCCGTGGGGGAAGAAGATT
Source organism: Gammaproteobacteria bacterium (assembly GCA_024638345.1). Taxonomy (GTDB): domain Bacteria; phylum Gemmatimonadota; class Gemmatimonadetes; order Longimicrobiales; family Gaopeijiaceae; genus JAAXGI01. The sequence continues at coordinate 961 of JAHEKL010000096.1, forward strand.
GAAGCGCAGAATATGCCAGATCGCGGCGACTCCGTCCTTCCAATTGATCTTCTTGCCCTCTTCGTACGTCCTTCCGCGATAGCTGATCGGCGCCTCGTACATCCTCGCTTTGGCCTGAGCGAGCCTCGCCGTGAGCTCCGGCTCGATCCCGAAGCGCCTGGCCCTCAACGGAAGGGACTGGAGCAGCTCCCTTCGCACCACCTTGAAGCACGTCTCCATATCCGTGAGATCCAGATCGGTGAGCATGTTGCTCAGGAGAGTGAGCACGGTGTTTCCCACCCGATGCCAGAAGTAGAGAACCCTACGTGGGCCAGACAGGAAACGGCTGCCGTACACCGCATCCGCGCGACCTTCCTCGATCGGCTCCAGGAGCCCAGGCAGATCGTTCGGATCGTACTCGAGGTCCGCGTCGCAGATGGCGACCGCGTCTCCGGTTGCTCGAGCGATCCCCGTGCGGACCGCCGTGCCCTTGCCGCCGTTTCGCACATGAAGGACCAGGTGATCGATGAGACCTTCGGTTTCGAGAGCCTGAAGGATCTCCACACTGCCGTCCGTCGACCCGTCGTCGACGCAGACGAGCTCGAGGTTCAGTCCTACGGCGTGCAGCCGCCGGATCGCACGCTCGACGGTTGCCCGCTCGTTGAAGACCGGCATCACGACCGTGAGCCGCAAGGTCTCACTGCTCATTCATCGCTCCCGCCAGCGAGTCGAGGGTGCGCGGTGTCTTTCTAAACAACAAAGATAGGCCCTGTCCAGAAAGCGGTAGCATATCGACTTCGGGCGGTTCTAACCGTACGATAGGAGAGAATGTATCACGCACGCGGAAGCCGGTTTCGCCGAGAACCGCGAAGCCACGTTCAGAATCACTCGTCCCGAGCGAACCGGGGAGGAGGCACGATGCACAAGATCTCGCTTCTAGTTCTGGGCCTCTCTGCCTACGTGCTTCTCGGAGTCCCGGCCAGCGCACAACAGGGCGGCGTGATGCTGCCGAACGGCGAAGGAAACGAGTTGGTCCAGGCGATGTGCACGCAGTGCCATGGCGTGGGTCAGATCACGGGGTCGGGCGGCTATGACGCCCAGGGATGGCGGGAGCTGTTCAGCACGATGGTGGAGATCCCGGACCCCGAAGCTTCGCTCCTGGCGAGTTACCTGGCCGAGCACTTCCCGCAGCGGGCCGAGCGCCGGCCGGTGATCCTTCCCGGACCGGAGACCGTGGAGATCACGGAGTGGATCGTCCCGACGCTGGGTCAGCGGTCTCGCGATCCCATCGAAGCCCTCGACGGCGCCATCTGGTGGACTGGTATGTGGGCCAGCCTCGCCGGACGTCTCGATCCGAATACCGGCGAGATGAGGGAGTATCAGCTACCGCAGGAGGCACGGCCGCATACGATCGTCCCGGATGGACAGGGCAACATCTGGTACACGGGGAATAGCAACGCGACAGTCGGGATGCTCGACCCTCGAACCGGTGAGATCACGGAGTACGCCACCGAGGCGAGAGATCCCCATTCCGCGGTCTTCCATCCCAACGGGAAGCTCTACTTCACCGCCCAAGGGGCCGCCATGCTGGGCCGCCTGGATCCCGAGACCGGAGAGCTGACGGAAATCGCCACGGAGCCGAGACCCTACGGGATCCAAGTGGACTCGAAGGGCACGGTTTGGGTGGCGTACAACGGGACGAACAAGCTGGGTGCGTTGGATCCCGAAACCATGGAGGTCCGCCTGTACGAGGTGCCGAACGAGGATTCGAGGATCCGTCGGCTCGGAATCGCAAGCGACGACATGATCTGGTATGGGAACTCCACGATGGGCCGGATCGGTCGACTCGATCCGTCCACCGGCGAAATCAAGGAATGGCCGTCACCGAGCGGGCCCGATTCGCACCCCTACGCCCTAGCCGTCGTCGATGACGTCATCTGGTACAACGAGGCCGGAATGCGACCGGACGCACTAGTGCGATTCGATCCGGCGACCGAGCAGTTCCAGAGTTGGGCGATCCCCTCGGGCGCAGGCATCATCCGAAACATGTGGGTGACCCGCGACGGGAACCTCCTGATCCATCAAAGCAGCTCCAACCGTGTCGGGGTGGTCAGAATCGGCGTGCCCGATGTGACTCAGCCTTAGGAGGCAGGGCCGAGGCAGGAGCAGTAACCTGAGTCGGTGACCTGCAGTATTCGGGAAGCCGCGAGGGCTTCGATCTGACCTCCGGGGTGGCCTCGAAAATGCACTACGGAGCCGGCGGAGACTAGGCTCCCACGGGAGTCCGATTCGCCCAGAAGAAGCAGACGACCCTTCAAGATGATCCAAGTAGTGAAATCCCCTGGCGCACGAGGGGCGGCTGGCTCGATGCGCCCGCGCCAGCCTTTCGCAAGACGGATGCTGGCTGGATGAAGCCAGTGGCGAAGCCCGACTGGGCGCGGGAGGATCGGCACCGCCTTGTCGCCGGCTGGAGACCGAGCCGGACCGGACCGTTCATAAGACCACTTCGCGGTCTCGATCAGATCGAGGAAGGGAATCCGGAGCACGCTCATCACCCGCAACAGCGGATCCAGCGAAAGGTTCCGGGTACCGGCCTCGAGACGGGACAGCTGAGCTGGATCCACGTCGGCCAGCGCAGCCAACTCCTGAACACCTAGCCCCGCCCGCTGCCTGTGCAGGCGTACCCGCTCGGAGACCCCCCAGGCCGCAAGAGCGTATCGTGACGGATCGAGCAGAGCCTCGGTAGAGAGCGTTCTCGGTTCCACCTGCACCGACCCTCGGGTGGGTACGGAGGGATCGAGGCTGATCGCCGCTGGAACCTCGCTCGCGTCACGGAAGATCATCCAGGCTTCCGCCGATTCGCCGATCGACCACGCGTGGTGGGGAATCTGTGGATTGACTCGAATCAGCTCGAAGGTGTCGACCGGCCTCTTGAGCTCCTCTCGCCTCGGCGGCGTTCCGGGGGGAGCCCAGAAGAAGTGGTATTGAACCCGCCCCGAAACGGGGATGAGCAGCTCCTCACCCGCGTGCGACATGAAATCCTTCGGTACGGCGTGTGGGAACGCGACTCTCATGACTGAGTATCCCGCGCCCCAGATTGCCGGAGGATTGTAGGAGTGATAGGAGATGCCGACCGATTCGGGCGCGTCCGTGCGCAGTACCTTGGGTGCGTCGCCCGGCCCGACGATATGCTGGTCCTCAACCGCCGCCTCGGGCATCTGCTCCCTCAGGATGGCGGCAGCTTCCGCCTCGGAGGGGCCATAGAAGACCTCCGACAGCCAGCCCAGAGTTCGGTGACGGGGACGGTGACCTTCTGCGAATTCTTTTACCATCTTCGAACCATCCGGTTGTGGCACTCCGTTGTCAACGAGATGCGATCGTATTCCGTCGCTCTCTTCGGCGCGGGAAACCCGCGCCGAAGGAACCTTCGCCGATCTGAGGGGCGTGATCGAGCCTTTGCTCGGCAGGGTTTACCTGCGTCGCGCTGGACGCGGCGCCACTGCCGGCCTCACGGAGGAACCCCAGCTCCAGTGAGACGCGACGAGGGGGCCGAAGCCCGTGAAACCCTTGTCTTTGTTGGCTTAGCGATGGCTTCGATGGGATTGGAACATCGGTTTCACACCGTCTCTCAAGGAGAGAATTGCCGAGAAAACCCTTTACCTACTTGTCTCCGCACCCATCGGGCCCCACAATCGACCGGGAGGTCCTTGGGCGATCTGGGGACAGTCACACCACGACGAACGGAGGCATAAGGTGAACAAGGCCGAATTGGTGAAAAAGCTGGCGAAAAAGACCGACCTCACCCAAGCAAAGGCCGCCGAGGTAGTCGACGCGATCTTCGACACCACTCCCGGCAAGGGCATCATCGCCGTGGAGCTGGATGCTGGCCGAGAGGTGTCCGTCTTCGGCTTCGGCAAGTTTGGAACCAAGCGGCGCTCCGCGAGGACCGGACGCAACCCCGCGACGGGCGCGACGATTCGCATCGCGGCGAAGACCTACCCCACCTTCCAGGCCGCCAAAGGACTCAAGGACCGCGTCGCCGACTGATGACTCTCGGAGCCGGTGGCGGCCTGCGTCAGCGGCCGCCATCGGCTTGTTTTCATCTGCAGGACGGGTGGGCGGGAGCGAGTTGTCGCTAGGGTGGGAGGCCGGAAACCCGCGCTCGAGCCCGCGCCAACTCACTCGAAAGGAGGCTTCCATGAAGGGCTTCGGGATCGGCTTGACTGCCGTGGTCGTTGGGCTCATTGGAACCGTCAGCCTCGATGCGGCGTTGGAACGGAGAAACGCCGAGGAGATGGCCGATGCCGCGAGCAGCTTCCTCGCGTCTCTATCGAACACCCAGAGGGCCGCCGCAACCTTCGCCTTCGACTCCGAAGAGCGACAGAGACACCACTTCATCCCACCCGAAACGTTCGAGCGCCGTGGGGTCGTCTACAAGGAGATGAGCTCCGAGCAGAGGGTTCGCGCGCTGGATCTACTCCAGTCCGGCCTGAGTCAGAATGGGTATCTGACCGCCCAGCAAATCATGGAGGTCGAAGGCATCTTGGGTGTGCTGGTCGAGGGTGCCGATCGCCAGTTCGCACGGGACCAAGAGGAATACTGGGTCACCGTATTCGGGATTCCATCTGCCGGCAGCACGTGGGGTTGGCGATGGGAAGGGCATCACCTCTCACTTCATTTCACGATCGTGGAGGGCGATGTGACCGTAAGCACGCCCACGTTCCTCGGAGCGAATCCGGCGACCGTGCCCTCAGGTCCGAGGAGAGGGGTGCGAGCGATGCGGGAGCAGGAGGACACCGCCCGTGACCTTCTTGCATCCCTGTCTCCCGAACAGAGGCAGACCGCGATCTTCGACGACGTGGCACCCACCAACGTCGTCACGGGAGCCGAGTTGATAGTAGACCCGCTCGACCCGGTCGGGATCCGGGGTTCGGCCCTGACCTCATCGCAGCGCGACATGCTCATGAATGTGATCGAGTCGTACATCTCGATCATGGCGTTCGACATTGCGGAGCTGAGGAGGGTGGAGGTCCGAGAGGGTGGGATCGACAGCGTCACCTTTGCATGGGCGGGGGGAACGGAGCGCGGCGAGGTCGCCTACTACCGAGTCCAGGGCCCGAACTTTCTCATCGAGTTCGATAACACTCAGAACGACCCGAACCACATTCACGCCGCGTTCAGGGACTTCGATGGAGATCTGGGTCGAGACGTGCTTAGGGAGCACCTCGAGCAGGACCACTGAGGGGAGCGGAGTCCTGGAGGGGTAAGTCCTCTATTCGAAGACGCCTACGCGCTTCAGGTCCCTCCGGATCGCCACGTACTCACGGAGTCCCCCCTTCAGGGTGAAGGCGCGGGTAACCTCGAAGGGCGCGAGCACGTCCTCGACCTCGGCCGGCAGCAAGGGCTGCCGGCCCGGCCTGGGCGGGCCCACCGGCTCACAACGCATCCTATTCACGTTCATCAGCGAGAATCGGAGGGGGTGCGTGCTGGCCCCCTCGGACGCCTCGACTATCACGTGGAGACGGGCATTCGGCGCAGTGACCTCGACAAGCCGCTCTACGAACCCGGCGCGCTCCTCGGGAAAGAGCCGATCGAGGATGTCCCACCCCAACACCAGGTCGTAGGGCCGCTCCGACTGTGCCGGGACGGCTCTTGCGACGGCGGCCCGCCCGCGGGGCAGGGTTCCGCCCTCCAGCAGATCCGCGAAGCGCACCCTGCTCGCAAACCGGCTATAGACGCGGAGACTCGCTTCGGCGGCGGATCCGAGATCGAGCACGGCGTGGGTCCGGTCCTCACCGACACCCTCCAACATGGCCGCGACGCCCGGAGTCGCTCGCTCGAGCGTCTCCGTCGGTTCGTTCGGCTGCGCTTCCGTGTTCGGGGTGTGGCCTCGGATCCGGCGTAGCCATTCCACCCCCTCGGCTCCCTAGGTCGTGACCTTGGCCGGGGCTGCGGCCTGGCTCTTTTCCTTTTCCTTGCCGTCGTTCTGGGACGAGCTCTCGATCCTATCCAGCTTCTTCATGGGCTCCGGTGTGCTTTTGGATTGCCCGGTCGCTGAATCAGCCGGCCTGCCAGTCCGACTGGCTCCCTCGCCCATGTCGACACCGCCTCGGAACCGGGCTCCGTCTTCCAGGACGAGCCGGGGTGCCGAGATGTCGCCCTTGACCGTAGCAGAAGTGCGGAGCACTACCTGCTCGTCTGCGCTGACGTTTCCCTCGACCTTGCCCTCGACCGTGACTATACGCGCGGCCACGTCGGCTTTCACCTCACCGTCCGGCCCCACGGTCACCGCGTGCTGCTTGAGATTCACCGAACCCTCGACGCGGCCTTGGATCATGAGATCCTCGTCACCGGTCACCTCACCACGAATCGTGATGGAGCGACCGATGGTCGCGCTCTGACCCTTCGAAGGGGCCGCAGTAATCGGGCGCTCCCGACGCGGGTTCGCTTCCGATCTCGGGTCGGGCATCTGATCGGGTGCCTCATCCTTCTTCCACATGTGCTGCCTCCGTCGGTTGTGCTTCTGGCGTGCCCACGTCCTGCCAACGGCCGGACGAGTGGAGCCAGTCGAACTCCGAGCTCATCCCGATCGCCGGATGGGCATCATGATGCTCGGTCATGCCAGATGGCAAGGGATGTACCACCCAAGCCGCGATGGCCGTTCTACGAGCATTCTCGGGCCTAACCCTGGGCTTCACCCCCGACGGATGGGCTCCACCCGATCGATAGAACCACGGGCAGAGAGGTATTTTTTGCCTTGGGCCGGAAGTTCTTCCCTGAAGTCGCATAGGCCTGGCAAGCGCAAAGTCCTCGATCCTCCGGATTCCGAGCTGGCTTGCGATCTCGAAGCGCCGACGGCAATCTGACGGCGCCGTCCGACGAGGTTTCTCAGTCAGGAGGAAGATTAGATGAAGCCCCAACTCATTGTCGTACTCGGCTTGTCGATCCTTGGGATCACGGGCGCCGTCGCCCCTACTGCGCTGAGCGCCCAAGACGCCTGGACCACGTTGTTCGATGGCTCCAACCTGGAGGGTTGGGAGGCGCTGGGGGACGCGAACTGGGCCCTGGGCGACGGCGCGGTTTCAGCCGACAGCGGAAGTGGCTTTTTGGTGAGCGAGGAGTCCTATGGTGACTTCGAGTTGACTCTGGAGTTCTGGGTGGATACGCCGGCCAACAGCGGCATCTTCATCCGCTGCGCCGATCCTGGTCAGATCCGGGATACGAATTGCTACGAGGTCAACATCTTCGACACCCGACCAGACCAGACCTACAGAACGGGTGGAATCGTCCATATCGCAGCCCCGACCAGCGTGATCGATGCAGGTGGGCAGTGGAACAGCTACGAGATCCGGGCGGAGGGTCCGCGGCTACGCGTGTCCCTCAACGGAACGCAGATCGTCGACGCGCAGGACGGCCAGTTCACCGAGGGCCCGATCGCGCTCCAGTACGGAGCCGGAACCGTACGGTTTCGAAACGTGAGGGTTCGCTCACTCGATTGAGCGTGTCCGCGAATTCAGGCGGGTGGCTCCCAGGCTACGAGCAGTCGATCGTACCGACAGCCGCGTCGTAGTCGCAGGTGACGGCGGAGGACGCGTGGCTGGCCGTGGCATCCCAGGTGGCCCCGTTCGCGGCATTGATCACGACAGACACGCCGTTGGTGGGCATGAAGAGGTCGGCCGCGGTGAGGTCCGCAATGTCGCTTGCGTAGGCCAGGTTGTTCGTTTGGTGGTAGATCTCCTGCGCACCCCGGACACGGTTCAGGTCCGACTGCATCGACGCCACGAACGCACGATCGCTGGTCTGGGCGAAGCGGGGAATCGACAACGTGGCCAGAATGCCCAAGATGACGATCACGATCATGATCTCCAACAGGGTGAATCCCTTGCTGTCCATCCTCGATCCCCCAGGTCTGCTTTCCACTCCAGCCTCACTTTGGCCCATCTACCACATGTTGCTCCGCCGGGTCGGAATGCAAAGTTCACACCAGCCCAGTGGGGCATCGCGTTAATGATTGTCTAGTATCGGCTTATCAGCCGACGGTCGAATCGGATCCATGCTCCGAATCGCTACACCTTTCGGATCGACTGGAAGCGCTTGCACGATTTCTCGAGACAGGCCTTCCATGCGTGTCCTAGTCGTGCCGGACAAGTTCAAGAGCACGCTGACCGCTCGTCAGGCGGCCCGGGCCATTGCCACGGGCTGGAGACGAGTGCGGCCCTCCGATGCGTTGGACCTACTGCCGATGACCGACGGTGGAGACGGGTTCGGCAGGATCATGGGGTCGCTCATGGGCGCGCGAGCCTGACGGTAAGGTTTTGGAGCTCAGCAGCACATCGTCCGGGAGCGTCGTAGCCCGAATTGAAACCAGCATCGGCGAATTTTCCAGCGAGCCGCGCCTC
>JAHEKL010000097.1 GCA_024638345.1 Gammaproteobacteria bacterium
CGGGAAGCGATCGAGACCCATGGGTGGGACGGCGAGTGGTACCGGCGTGCCTTCTTCGACAGCGGGGAGCCGCTCGGAGCCCGCGAGTCCGCCGAGGCCAGGATCGATTCGATCGCCCAGTCGTGGAGCGTTATCTCGGAGGCGGCCGATCCGGTGCGCGCCCGCCGAGCGTTGGACTCGGCGTGGAGTGAGCTCGTGCGGCTGGATGATCGGGTGGTCCAGCTGCTGAAGCCTCCATTCGTTGGGAATGGACCCGATCCCGGATACATCGCGTCCTATCCCCCCGGGGTCCGAGAGAACGGGGGTCAGTATACCCACGCTGCCGCCTGGCTCATTCGTGCCCTCGCCCGGATCGGAGAGGGGGATCGCGCAGGGGCCCTGCTGCGGACCGTGCTGCCGACGGGTCACGCCGAAGGAGAGGAGGGGACTGCACGCTACCGGGTCGAACCGTATGTAATCGCGGCGGATGTCTACGGCGAGCCGCCCCACACCGGGCGGGGTGGATGGACCTGGTATACGGGCTCGGCCGGCTGGATCTGGCGCGTGACCCTGGAGGACGTGCTCGGCATCCGGAGAGAGGGATCGGTCCTGAGGATCGACCCGTGCATTCCCGCGAGCTGGGATGGATACGAGGTCGAGATCCTGATCGACGATACGACGCGGGTGACCGTTCAGGTGCGGAATCCCGATGGTGTATGCAGAGGGGTTCGAACGTGTACCTTGAACGGCTCGGAGGTCGACGCCGCGAACATTCACGTGCTCGAAGCGCGCGAGCTCGAGAGGGCCGAGGGAGCCTCTGCGGAGCAGAAGAGCATGACCATCGAGGTGATCATGGGATGACCGCCGCACCACGGCCGATCCGCATTCTGGTGGCCAAACCAGGTCTGGACGGCCACGATAGAGGAGCCAAGGTCATCGCGAGCGCATTCCGCGATGCCGGCTTCGAGGTCATCTATACGGGGCTGCATCAAACACCCGAGATGATCGTCAACGCCGCGGTGCAGGAGGACGTCGACATCGTGGCGCTCTCGATTCTCTCCGGTGCCCACATGACGCTCCTGCCCAGGGTCAAGGAGTTGCTGGACGATGCCGGGGCGGATCAAGTGCTGGTTACAGGGGGTGGGATCATTCCCGAGGAGGATGCGAAGCGGCTCCACTCGATGGGAATCGGACGGATCTTCGGACCGGGTAGCCCCACATCCGATGCGGTGGAATACATACGAGCGTGGTTCTCGAATCGAGCCTCATGAGATTGAGCTCGCATCGGGATCACAACTCAGACCCGAGACACGGAGTATAGATGCAGATCGAGCCAGAGATTGCCTTTCGGAACGTGACTCAAACACCCGCGATGGAGCGCGCGATCGAAGACGGTATCGCCGACCTGGAGGAGGTCGAGGATCGGCTCACGAGTTGCCGGGTGATGGTCGAGCTGCCCCACCGCCGTCACAAGACGGGCAACCCATATCATGTCCGGATCGATCTCACCCTGCCCGGCGGAGAGATCGTCGTGAGCCGTGCGCCCACGTCCACGGGGGCCGACGAAGCGGTTGCGGCGATTTCCGAGGCGTTTCGCACGGCCCGCATGCGACTGCTCGAGCGCGCTCGCAAGCGGAGGATCGCACGAGGGGGGTGAGCCTTTGCGCGCCCGGGCACGAATGACGGACCGATCCCGATCGAAACCTTTCGATCACCCGACGCTTCGAGTAAGATCCCGCCTCCATTAGAAGGCACAGATCCGCACGAATGGGAGGGATCGCATGTCCGTTGCCCGCGTTACCGAAATCAAAGCCTCCTCTACCAAGAGCTTCGACGATGCGCTCCGCGTTGGCGTCACACGCGCGAGCCAAACGCTGGATAACGTGAAGGGAGCCTGGATCGCCGACCAGGACGTCCTCGTCGAGGACGGCGAGATCGTCGAGTACCGAGTGCTCCTCAAGGTCACCTTCGTCCTCAGATAGGCGTCGCCGGTCAACCGAAAGGGGCATGCAGCGAGGGCGCGAGCTCGAACTGCTCCGGTCCCGTCCACAGCCGAGCCGGTAAGGAGCCCAGACTTCATGCTCATCGACCGCCATCGCCGGGCCGACCGGTATCCCTGGTTGGAGTGGAAGGTGCGGTTCTTCGTCATCGGTGCGGGCCTGGCCGTCGTCGGCATGGCCATGGACGTTCAGTGGGTGGTCGGCGTGGCCATCGTCATTCTCTTCGCGGGCTTCTTGGTCCGATTCCTTCCAGGTGGGAAGGGAGAGAGCGCCGAAGGCGGAACCCCCGAGCCAGACACTCACGTCTGATCCGTTGCCGGGCCTCACATTCAACGGCCGGAACAGCGCTGGAGTGTCAGGAATCCCCTTTGAAGAACTAATCCGTGCCCTCTCGAGCCCGGAAGCGTTTCCTGGCGCCCCGGAGTCGGTCGAGTGTGTGCAGACACACATCTCTGCGGTCTTCCTGGTCGGTGATGTAGTCTATAAGGTAAAAAAGCCTAAAAAGCTCTTATTTCTGGATTTCTCTGAACTATCCAGGCGGCGACACTTCTGCCACGAAGAGGTCCGTCTCAACCGCCGTCTCGCTCCCGCCGTGTACGAAGGGGTGGTTCCGATCCTCATGGACGCGGGCGTTGTCCGAGTCTCGGAAGAACTGCTCGAGTCGGAGTCGGAAGAGCCGCAGGGTGAGGTGCTCGAGTGGGCAGTCCGGATGGTTCGGCTTCCGGACGAGCGGACGCTGGGTTCGCTCCTCGAGCGAAACGAGGCGGGAGCTCCGGAGATGAAGCGTCTGGCGAGCCGATTGGCACGCTTCCATGAACAAGCCCAGCGTGGCGGCCGAATCGCGGCTGTCGCGACCTGGGAGACGATCCAACAAAACCACGTGGAGAACTTCGAGGAGGTGGAGGCGTTCGTTGGACGAACCATCTCCGAGCCCGTATTCCAGCGGTTGCGGGCACTCACGACCGCCGAGCTGGATCGTCGTCGCGAACTCATCGAGCTACGGGCTCGCCGGGGGGTGCCCTGTGAGACTCATGGCGACCTGCGTGTCGAGCACATCTACCTCCTCCCGCCAGGGACACCGGGGTCGACGCCCGCCCGGGCAGCGGGGCCCACTTCCTCCGAAGAACCCGCGCTCGTAGTCATCGACTGCATCGAGTTCAACGAGCGCTTTCGATGGGCCGATCCGGTAGCCGACATCGCGTTTCTCGTGATGGAGCTGGAGTTCATCGAGAGACCGGCGTTGGCTGAAGAGTTCGCGCATCGGTACTTCATCGAGGCCGATGACCCGGGGGGAGCCGATCTGCTTCCCTACTATGCCACGTATCGCGATGTCGTCCGGGGAAAGGTCCGGAGTTTTCAGGCATTCGACCCGCTCGTCGCCACCGCGGCAGCTCGATCAGCCGAAGGGAAGGCACGTCGCCATTTCCTCCGGGGTCTCAGTCGGCTGTCAAAGCCCGCTGAACGCCCCGGACTGGTCGTCGTGCAAGGCCTACCCGGTGTGGGAAAGAGCGCCGTCGCGGCTCACATGGAGAGAACCCTCGGTTTCCACTGGATCGATACGGATCGAGTCCGAAAGGAGCTGACCGGGGCCTCACCGTCCGCTGGAGCGAAAAATGCGCCGGCGGGCTTCGAGACCGGAATCTATTCCCGTGACTGGACGGAGAGGACCTACGCCGAGTGCGAAAGAAGAGCGCGGGCCATCCTCTTCCAGGGCGGCCGCGTGATCGTAGAGGGCTCGTTTCGGCAAGACCGGCACCGACTCTCGTTCCTGAATTGCGCACGCGACCTGGGTGTAACCGCGGTCTTTCTGACGTGCACGGTGGATCCGTCGGAAGCCCGGCGGCGCATGGAAGCCCGAGGCGAGGGTCCCTCGGACGCGGACTGGGGCGTCCATTTGCGGATGGCGGCCGAGCTCGAGCCGGCCTCGCCTCTCACGGCTCCTTCTTTGACTGAGCTGTCTCTGGCCGGTTCCTTGGAGGATGCGATGTCGGCGGCCCGAGCGATCCTGGGGAGCCGCGGGCTGGCGTGAATTTCAGCGAGGATGAGCATCGGATCGCCCCTGGGGCCGCGGCTATCTTGTCGGGAATGACTCGATCGCCGGGCTGCGAAGCTTCTCCTCCACCCACCCTCGCTGGGCGGCTCACTCGTTCGGCGCCCTAGCCCCGAGCGCGTCCTCCTCGAGCGGTTCGGATACACCGCGTTTCGACCGGGTCAGCGTGAACTCGTCGAGGCAGTTCTGGCTGGGCGGGACGCGATGGGTGTCCTGCCCACCGGGGGAGGAAAGAGCCTCTGCTACCAGATCCCCGCGGCGATCCTCCCTGGGCTGACGCTCGTCGTGAGCCCGCTCGTCTCGCTGATGGGCGATCAGGTGAGGAGGGCGCAGGACGCTGGTTTGCGGGCCGCCGCGCTGCACGCGGGTCTGTCTCGCCTCGAGATGGCGCATACCGAGGGGCGCCTTCGACGTGGCGAGCTCCAGTTGCTGCTCCTGGCACCCGAGCGCTTCGCGAGTCAGCGCTTCGCGAGCTTGCTTACAGCCCTCGAAGTGTCCTTGCTGGCAGTCGATGAGGCTCACTGCATTTCCATGTGGGGTAACGATTTTCGTCCATCTTACTCGAAGTTGGGTGAGGTGCGCACACGTATCGGTGGCCCAATCTTGGCGCTCACCGCGACCGCCACCCCCCGGGTGCGCAGAGATATCGAGGCCTCGCTCGGAATGACCGATCCAGTGCGCATCCAAGGCAGCTTCGATCGTACGAATCTCCTCTGGGCCGTGCGGCGGCTTCGAGAGCCCCGGGGCAGGGAGGGCTCGATTCGACGGATCGTCCGCGGCTTCCAGGGGGCGCGCCTCGTCTACGCGGCGAGCCGTGCTCGCGTCGAACGGATTCGTTCGAGCCTAGCCCGCCATGGGATCCGGGCCGAGGCCTATCACGCAGGTCTCCATGCGGACGAGCGTACACGTGTGCAGGAGTATTTCCTGTCGGACGACGCCCCCGTCGTCGTGGCCACCAATGCCTTCGGGATGGGAATCGACCGTGCGGACGTCCGCCTCGTGGTCCACGATCAGCTTCCGGGATCGCTGGAGGCATACTATCAGGAGGCCGGGCGCGCGGGGAGGGATGGACGAGCCGCTCTCTGCCTCGGGTTCAGCCTTGCGGGGGACCACCGGATCCACCGGGCCTTCCTCGACCAGAGCCATCCACCACTGCGAGCGAGCTGGTCGTTCGGAGCGAGGTCGGGGGCGCGCACTCCCGCCCCGATCTCTCGTCGGCTGCGCCTCCGACACGCCGGAATGCGAAAGCTGAGAGCGGTACGCCGGTACGCCCGCTCCCGGTCGTGCAGGCGCCGCGTGATCCTCCGATGGTTCGGGGAGGAGCTCCGATCGTCCCGATGTGGCGCCTGCGATCGATGCGCGGACTGGGCCGAGTTGCTGGAACGCACCGATCGCCGTTAGGTATCTTGCGAAGAATGAGGACTGCCCTCGGACGCCGCCGTCTACGGAGGATCGGGGTCCGGGATCGTTCAGACACCCCTTCGCCGCGCCGGTGACGGGGTTTTTGGGGGACGATCGAGGATCTTGCGCGAGATTCATCCGCGTCCTCGACGCGGTCGCCTCCGTGGACTCCGATGCCCTTGTCGGGTCACGGGAGCGATGCCTCGAGCGGGGCGGTACGAATCCGAAAGCCAAGGCTCTCGATGTCCCGAGGAGCCTACCGTACTTGAAAAGAGAGATTCTCATCAGCGCGACCCCCCAGGAGTCGTGGGTGGCGCTGTTGGAGGACGATCGGCTGGTCGAGCTAATGCTCGATCGACCGGACACGGACCGCTTGGTCGGTGACATCTACCTCGGAAAGGTCGAGGCCGTCCTTCCCGGAATCCAGGCGGCGTTCGTCGACATCGGAACGGATAAGGCCGGGTTTCTCCACGTGTCGGACCTGGTCTCGGACGAGGACTCCGACGAGGACGACGACGACTCCGACGATGGGGGCGGGCGGGGGTCGTCGAGAAACGGAGGCCGGAATCGCGGCGGGAAGTTCCCTCCCATCCAGACCCAGATCAAGAAGGGCGACAGCGTTCTGGTCCAGGTGACGAAGGAGCCCATCGGCACCAAGGGCCCACGTCTCACCGCCCAAGTCTCACTTCCAGGTCGCTTCTTGGTCTACATGCCCTTCTCGACTCACATCGGAGTGAGTCGAAAGATCGACCAGCGCGACGAGCGGTCGAGGCTCCGGCAGCTCGCACGCGAGATCCGGCCGGAGGGAGCGGGTGGGCTGATCATCAGAACGGTCGGTGAGGAGCTCAACCGGGATCGGTTCGCCGGAGAGTTCAACAGACTCCGCTCCCTGTGGCAGAAGATCGAGCGTCGCGCCGAGTCCTCGAAGGCTCCAACGCTCGTGCACGGGGAGGCGAAGCTGATCTCCGGGGTGATCCGGGACCTCTTCTCGGACAAGCTCGATGCGCTGATCGTGGACAGCAAGCAGGCTCACAACGAGATCGTCCAGTACGTGAAGAGCGTCGATCCGGAGCTGATGGATCGGATCCAGCTGTATCATGATTCCGTGCCGCTCTTCGATCGCTACGACATCGAGGAAGAGATCGGCGAGGCGTTCGAGCGGAAGGTCATGCTGCCCTCGGGCGGCTACATCATCGTCGAGCCCACGGAGGCCCTCGTCTCGATCGACGTGAACACTGGGCGCTTCACTGGAAAGGGGAAGCGGGATCCGGAGGAGACCATCCTCAGGACCAACATGGACGCCGCCAAGGAAGTCGCCCGACAGCTTCGACTCAGGGACATCGGCGGGATCATCGTCGTCGACTTCATCGACATGGAGTCGCAGGGAAACCGCGACCGGGTGCTGCAGGAGGTGCGCACGCAGCTGGGTCGGGACAGGGCCAGGACGAAGGCGTTCGCGGTCTCGGACCTGGGGCTGGTGGAGATGACGCGTCAACGTGTGAGGCCGTCGCTGTTCCAGACGCTCACGCGGGTCTGCGACCATTGCTCGGGAGCCGGTCGGGTCTTCACTCCCCCGACGGTGATTCGCAGGGTTGAGCGCAGTCTCAAACGAGCGGCGGCTTCGGGTAAAGAACGATCTATCACGATTCGCGTGCACCCAGAGGTCGCGCTGCACGTGCTGGAGGAGGAGCCGGACTTCGTGAAACGACTCAAGGGTCGGACACGTCTGGAACTCGACCTCAAGGACGATCCCCTGCTCGCGGAGGACGAGTTTCGACTCCTCTCGGGTCCCGCCGAAGAGGACGTCACTTCCAAGTACGTGACACGCCAGCCGGGTTGACCGCGATGGGCCCATCCGCAACATTTCCAGGCTGAAGCCAGCAGGATCTCACACGCTCATCTCAATCGGGGAAGGCTATGCACGCGGTCTTTCGCACCGGCGGCAAGCAGTTTCGAGCCGAGCCCGGTGAGCGTCTGAAAGTCCCCTCCCTGGGAGTCGAGGCGGGCGACGTGGTCACCTTCGACGACGTTCTCCTCCTTTCGGACGGCGACGAGGTCAAAGTGGGTCAACCCGTCGTCGAGGGAGCGGCCGTGAAGGCGGAGGTCTTGTCGCACGGCAGGGGCAAGAAGGTGATCGTGTTCAAGAGGAAGCGCCGGAAGGGATATCGGCGCAAGCAGGGGCACCGGCAGAACTACACCGAGATCCAGGTCGCCGAGATCGTCGGCTGAGTCGGGTCCTGCAGCCAGACTGACGCGAGGGGAATTCAATGGCACACAAGAAGGGTGTGGGCTCCAGCCGGAACGGGCGTGACAGCAATCCGAAGCGGCTGGGCGTGAAGCGTTACGGCGGCGAGCCTGTGCGGGCCGGCGGGATCTTGGTCCGTCAGCGGGGGACGCGGTTCCACCCCGGCCGCAATGTCCGCAGGGGGGGCGACGACACGCTCTTCTCCCTCATCGACGGCGTGGTCAAGTTCGAGCATCTCGGGCGACGATCGTCGATCTCGGTGTATCCAACCGATTGAGCGGACCGGCAAGAATTTCCGATTCTTCTTCGACGACGTCGGATCTTTCGCGCCCCGAGCACGTAACACTGCGAAACCATCGGGCTACTAGCCGCGCTACAGCGCCCGGCTACCAGCGCGTGACGACGCGCGGCCCGCATACATAGATGAGTGGAGGAGGTCTTATGAAACCCCGCCACGCGATCGAGCGCCCTCCGAGTACCGAGCCGTTCCCAGCGCCAGTCCGTTGGGCCTTTTTGGCCATGCTCGGCATGCTCGGCACCACGATTCTCGTCATACTGCTCGCATCGAGCCGCACCCCCTCGGAAATCTCGGAAGGCCCCGTCCCGTCCGTCTCGCAGGCGACCGCCGAGCTTGTCGCGTCGAGTCTACCCGTGGAGGTGAACGAACAGGTCGATCGTTGGATCCGGCGGTTCGTAGGGAAAGACCGTGCGTCCTTCGAAGCGTACCTCGTGCGCGAAGGTCTGTACGGTGGTCTGATCCGTGACCGGCTACGCGCCCGTGGGATGCCCGAGGAGTTGCTCTACCTGGCGATGATCGAGTCTGGATTCTCCGCGACGGCCACCTCTCCCGTCAGCGCGTCCGGCGTGTGGCAGTTCATGAGGCCCACCGCCCAGCAGTATGGGCTGGCCGTCGACTATTGGGTCGACGAGCGTCGTGACCCGGTGCGCGCCACGGACGCCGCCTTGGACTACCTGGAGACGCTCCACGCGGAGTTCGGGTCCTGGTATCTCGCTGCGGCTGCGTTCAACTCCGGCCCCGGAAGGGTGGCGCGCGCGATCCTGCGTCATGGGCCCACCAGCGTCGGCGACGACGAGCTGTACTGGGAGATCAGCGAGCATCTTCCCCTCGAGACCCGCGAGTACGTCCCCAAGATCTTGGCTGCTACGCTTCTGGCCGAGCAGGCGGAGCACTTCGGTTTCGAGGTCGAGAAATCGCTTCCCTACCTGTTCGACCAGGTGTTGGTGCCCGCTGGTACGCCCCTGCAGGAGGTGGCCGAGGCGCTCGACGTGCCCCGTTCCCTCATCCGGGAGCTCAACCCCCATCTGATCCGGGGGCTGACACCGCCGGGACGGACCTACATGGTTAGAGTTCCTCAGGGTGATTCGTATCGGCTCGTCGCGGAGCTGGGTGGGGGATTCTCCGGAGAAGGGTCGAGCCGCGTCGACTGACCGACTGGGGTCACCCGTCCGAGACGGGAAGGTCGCCGCCGGGAGGCGCCTCCGGCCAACCGGCCGGCCGCTGTTCCTGGGTGGCGACGGCGGGCATCATCACGCTGATCAAGTCGATCCCGACCATGATCGAGTCCTTCAAGCTCGGCATCGCCAACATCGGCAAGGGCACCCAGAACACGGAAC
>JAHEKL010000098.1:0-3620 GCA_024638345.1 Gammaproteobacteria bacterium
GAGCCGATCACCCTTTCACGGCCAAGCTCCACGCGATCGAGTCCAAGACGTTCACGCTCTCGAACGAATCCGAAGCGAGCGCGGTGCTTCTGGACATCGAGGGGCTGCCCTTCCGAGCCACCGAGGTGAAGCGAAGGGAGAGACGCAAGAACCCCCCTCCACCTTTCACGACCTCCACACTGCAGCAGGAGGCCGCCAAGCGCCTCAGGTTTTCCGCTCGGCGCACGATGGGCTTGGCCCAACGACTGTACGAAGGGGTCGAGATGGGTTCGCGGGGGGCGGCCGGACTGATTACCTACATGAGGACCGACTCGACTCGGGTGTCCCCCGAGGCGGCGAACGCCGGTCGCAAATGGGTCACGGGCGAATTCGGGGAACGCTACGTGCCGTCCGCGCCGCGACTCTGGACGGGCAAGCAGCAGAAGAGCGCGCAGGAGGCGCACGAGGCGATCCGACCCACGGATCCATCGTTGCATCCGGATGAAGCCCGAGCACATCTGGACGGTCCCGAGGCCGCCCTCTACGAGCTCATCTGGCTCCGATTCGTGGCCGGACAGATGTCCCCGACCGTGTACGACACGACGACAGCGGACTTCGATCTGTCCGGAAAGAGCGAGCGGCGTTACCGGTTCAGGGCGACTGGCTCCGTGGTGAAATTCGATGGGTTCACACGCTTGTATCAGGAAGCTACGGAGGCCGGCGACCACAGGACACTGGGAGAGCTGGAGCCTCTACCCGATCTCTCCAGTGGGGACGAGGCCGACCTGAGCAGATTGGAGCCGAAGCAGCACTTCACTCAACCCCCACCGAGGTTCTCCGAGGCAAGCCTCGTCCGTGAGCTGGAGAAGCAGGGGATCGGCCGGCCCTCGACCTACGCCCAGATCCTCTCGACCATCCGGGATCGGGGCTACGTCGAGATGGAGGAGAGGCGGTTCGCCCCGACTGCCCTGGGTGACACGGTCGCGAAGCTTCTCGTCCGGGCGTTCCCGGATGTCTTCGACCTCGAGTTCACCTCGAGAATGGAAGGAGAGCTGGATCGCGTCGAGCTCGGCGAAGCGGATTGGCGCGAGGTGCTCGAGGACTTCTACCCGCAGTTCCAGGAGCGGCTCGAGAGGGGAAAGGCCAACTCGGAGGAGATGGTCAAGGAGATCCTGGCCGCGGAGGGAGAAACCTGCGAGAAGTGCGGTGGCCCGATGCTGGTGAAGTGGAACCGTTTCGGCCGGTTTCTCGGTTGCTCCGCCTATCCCGAGTGCCAGAACACACGGTCGCTGGGCGACGGTGAGGATCGCCCGCAAGACCGTGTACTCGGAGAGGATCCGGACACGCGTCTGACCGTCTACCTGAAGGATGGACCCTACGGGCCTTACGTACAGCTGGGAGAGAAAGGCCAGGACCGCGACCGGCCGCGAAGGGTGAGCCTACCCAAAGGTCACGACCCGTCCTCCGTCGAGCTGGACTACGCGCTCCAGCTGCTGTCGCTCCCCCGGACGCTCGGAGAGGATCCTCAGACCGGGAGTCCGGTCACCGCTGGGCTCGGCCGCTACGGGCCCTATGTCGAGAGGAACCGAACCTACCGGAGCCTGAAGGACGCAGCGCAGCTGTTCACGGTCACGCTCGAAGAAGCCCTCGAACTCCTCGCACAGAAGGCCGGACCTGCGGTGCTGAAAGAGTTGGGTAAGCACCCGGAGACGGATGTGCCGGTGCGGGTCCTGGACGGTCGCTACGGTCCCTATGTAACGGACGGATCGGTGAACGCGAGTCTTCCCAAGGACATGGATCCTCAGGAGGTGACGCTGGAAGCAGGACTGGAGCTTCTCGTGGAGCGGGGGAAGAAAGCCAGAGGGCGAAAGGGCGCTGCAGCGAAGAAGACCGCATCGTCCGGCAGGAGCGCATCGGCGGCAGGCGAGAAGAAGAAGTCGAGAACGAAGTCGGCCTCGAGAAAATCGGCTCCCAAGAAGAAGTCGTCCCGACGGAAGAGTCCCGAGAGCGGTGCAGGTGGCTAAGGAGACGATCGTGGTCGTCGGTGGGGGTCTCGCCGGATGCGAGGCGGCTCTTCAGCTTGCGGGAGCGGGACACAGCGTCCAACTCGTCGAAATGCGTCCGTCGGCGAGCACACCCGCTCACCAGACCGATCAGCTGGGGGAGTTGGTATGCACCAACTCCTTCAAGAGCGAAGATCCGTGCAACGCCCATGGCCAGCTCAAGCGAGAGATGGCAGCCTTGGGCTCGGTTCTTCTCCAGTCGGCGGACCGATCCAGGGTGCCCGCAGGTGCGGCGCTCGCAGTCGACCGAGGCCTGTTCGCGGCCGAGATGACGCGACGCGTGAGCGAACATCCGAAGATCCGGCTCGATCGAGCCGAGATCACCGAGATCCCTTCCGGGCCCTCGATCATTGCGACCGGCCCGCTCACCTCCGATCGACTATCGTCGGCGATCCGGACCGAGCTTGGCGACGACGGACTCGCGTTCTTCGATTCGATCGCCCCGATCGTAGACGTGGAGTCCCTGGATCGAAGCGTCGTCTTCGCGCAGGGGCGATGGGAGCAGGATCCGGATTATCTGAATTGCCCGTTCTCCCGTGAGGAATACGAAGGCTTCGTGGAGGCGGTCTTGGAGGCGGACGTACACGATAGCGGGCACGACTGGGACCGGGTCCCATTCTTCGAAGGATGTCTGCCGATCGAGGAGCTGGCGACCAGAGGTCCCGATACGCTTCGATTCGGTCCGATGAAGCCGATCGGGCTCGTCGATCCGAGGACGGGCAGGCGTCCGTACGCCGTTACACAGCTGAGACGAGAGGACCGGGCGGGTCAGATGTGGAACCTCGTCGGTTTTCAGACCCGTCTTCGGATCGGCGACCAGAAGCGCGTCTTCAGGACGATTCCCGGGCTGGCGGAAGCCGAGTTCCTTCGATTCGGATCGATCCACCGAAACTCGTACCTGAACTTCCCGGCTCGACTCACGCGGCACGGTTCCCTCAGACATCGTCCCGATCTCTTGTTCGCCGGTCAACTGACCGGCGTGGAGGGGTACACGGAATCGGCGGCATCTGGTATCGTGGCGGGAATCAACCTCGACCGGATCCTGAGTGGGGTCGAGCCGGTGCTGCCGCCCCCCACCACGGTTCTCGGCGGCCTTTATCGGTACCTCGCCGAGAGCGATCCTCGACACTTCCAGCCGATGAATTCCAACTGGGGCCTGGTCGACCCGCTGAGCGAGAGGATGAGGGACAAGCGGGTCAAACGGCAGAAGCTCGCCGCGCGAGCTGCCAGGGACTTCGCGTCATGGATGGAATCCGCGGGGTTGACACCGCAGGCCGGACCTCATCGTTCGGATCACGAGACCCCATGGAACGGGGGCGGCCTGGGTCGGGTCGAAGACGTGAGAGGAGCCGTTTCCGAGCCCGGGGTGCGATGAGCGAGATCGCTACGTTCCTTCGACACCTCAGCCGCGAACGGCAACTCTCCCCGAACACCGTCGCCGCCTACCGGCGTGATCTCGCGGACCTCGAGGGTTTCATCTCGGAATACCGCGGCTCTCCACGGTGGAACTGGACCGATATCGACCGACTCACCCTGCGGAGCTTCCTCGGAGCGTGTTCCCGTTGCCGCCCACCACGT
>JAHEKL010000098.1:3630-9231 GCA_024638345.1 Gammaproteobacteria bacterium
CGGCTCGCGGCATCCGCTCTCCGGGTGGGGAGCGGAAGCTTCCGGCCCATCTTCCGCGACGTGGAATCGATGAGGTCTTCGACCTGGCAGAACGACGCGCGCGCCAAAACACCCCTGAAGGCACCCGTGCCCTCCTGATTCTGGAGCTTCTCTATGGCAGCGGGTTGCGGTTGTCCGAGCTCCACGGGATGAATCTGGACGACATCGACCGAAGCGGAGGCCAGGTCCGGGTGCGCGGGAAGGGCCGAAAGGAAAGGGTGGTTCCGTTGACCGAATCGGCGCTGGCGGCGCTGGTTCGCTATCTTCCTCGCCGGGCCGAGTCGGCTCAGTCCTCTTCGACGGGATCCGTGCTGCTGAACCGATCCGGTGGCCGGCTCTCACGCCGCTCCATTCAACGATGCGTTCGAGGTCTCATTAGCGACGCCGGGGGTGACGAGGAGGTGTCGGTGCACTCGCTTCGGCATTCGTTCGCGACCCATCTGCTCGATGCGGGCGCCGACCTGATGGCGGTCAAGGAGCTCCTCGGTCATGCCTCCCTGTCCACGACTCAGATCTACACACACACTTCGAAGGAACGTCTGAGTCGGGTGTATCAATCCGCCCATCCAAGGGCGTAGCTTCCGGGCGGGAAGCGTCGGATCGGTATCCAAGGAGCGTAACGATGACGGATCGGGTCGTAAGGGCGACCACGGTGCTCGCAGTTCGACGCGGCGACCGCGTGGCCATGGGAGCGGATGGTCAAGTCACCATGGGTGATACCGTCGTCAAGGGTACGGCCACGAAGGTGCGGACACTCAAGGGCGGCCGGATCTTGGCCGGATTCGCCGGAGGCGTGGCGGATGCCTTCACGCTGTTCGAGAAGCTGGAGGAGAAGCTCGAGCGTTTTCCCGGCAACCTGACTCGGGCGTGCGTGGAGCTCGCCAAGGACTGGCGCACCGATCGGTATCTTCGACGTCTGGACGCCCTGCTTCTCGTCGCGGACCACGCCCACCTCTTCATGGTCAGCGGAGACGGGAACGTGCTCGAGCCCGACGAAGAGGTGGCCGCCATCGGATCCGGAGGGTCGTACGCTCTCGCCGCCGCGAGGGCCCTACGGTCGCGGACCGAGCTGGCACCCAAAGAGATCGTGACGGATGCCCTGCAGATTGCCGCGGCGATCTGCATCTATACGAACAGCGAGATCAGGGTGCTCGAGTTGGATGCCGCTCAAGTCGAAGAGTCCGCTGACGAGGACGGAGAGACGAAGCGGTGACCATGAACGAAGCCGTGTCCGAATCCCGTGACGAACAGAGCCCCGATGGCGGGTGGATGGATGAGCTCACTCCTCGGCAAGTCGTCGCGGAGCTGGACAAGTACATCATCGGGCAGAAGAACGCGAAGAAGGCGGTCGCGATCGCGCTTCGAAACCGATGGCGAAGACAGCGTGTCCCCGACGAACTGCGCGACGAGATCCTTCCCAACAACCTCATTCTCATCGGGCCCACCGGCGTAGGAAAGACCGAGATCGCCCGACGCCTGGCGCGGCTGGCCGGGGCCCCGTTCGTCAAGGTCGAGGCGTCCAAGTTCACCGAGGTTGGCTACGTCGGGCGGGACGTGGAGTCGATGATCCGAGACCTGGTCGACACGGCGGTGAATCTGGTTCGTGCAGAGCGGGAGGAGGACGTCGAGGAGTTGGCCGAGGCCGCCGCGGAGGAGCGGCTCTTAGACCTGCTGATTCCGCCCCTCAAGCCGGAGAAGCCGGTACGTGAAAGGGTCCAAACCCCGGTGCCAGATGCCGGGGCCTCGGCTCCCACGGGCGATCCCCAAACGGGCGGCCAGCCGCTGGGCTCGGTGTTCGTGGCCGGAAGCGCCGGTGTCCAGGTGAAGGGCGCTGGGGCCGGCACGGATGGCGCCGCGGGGCCAGCAGAGCCGTCTGATCCAGGCACGCCGTCTCTCGAGGATCGAAGGAAGCGGACGCGGGAGAAGCTGCGCACGCTTCTCGCCGACGGGAAGCTGGACGACCGCATCGTGGAGTTGGAGGTGCAGCAAACCCCCAATCTGGACGGCATGATGATCCCCATGGGTGGGGAGGGTATGGACCACAACTTCACCGAGATGCTTCAGGAGATGCTTCCGAAGCGGACGAAGAGACGCTCCTTGAAGGTGTCCGAAGCTCGAAGGATTCTCATTCAGGAAGAGCTGGACCGTCTCGTGGACATGGACGAGGTGGTCAGCGAGGCTTTGGATCGCACCGAGGAGACCGGAATCGTCTTTCTCGACGAGATCGACAAGGTGGCGGGAGAGCGAGGGGCGGCCGGGCCGGACGTGAGTCGAGAGGGCGTACAACGCGACCTACTGCCGGTGGTGGAGGGGTCGAACGTACAAACCAAGTACGGCTTCGTACGAACGGATCACATCCTCTTCATCGCGGCGGGTGCGTTTCACGTCTCGAAGCCCTCCGACCTCATCCCGGAGCTTCAGGGTCGCTTTCCGATTCGGGTCGAACTCAGGTCCCTCGACGAGGCGGACTTCATTCGTATTCTGACGGAGCCCCAGAACGCCCTCGTCCACCAGTACAGAGCTCTGGTCGAGGCCGACGGAGCGAAGATCGAGTTCTCCGAGGACGGCGTGCAGGAGATCGCACGGATCGCGTTCGAGCTCAACGAGCGTATGGAGAACATCGGCGCGCGGAGGCTGCAGACCGTGATGACCACACTCCTCGAACAGGTGCTCTTCGAGCTGCCCGACGGAGCGGCAGAGGTGGGTGTCGTGGTGGTCGATCGTGCGTTCGTGCTCGAGCAGCTCGCCGCCATCGTCGAGGACGAGGACCTTCGAAAGTACATTCTCTGACCTGATGGCGGTCATCAGACACCCCCTCACGAGGAGTCGGCCGGCTTGCAGAAACCCATTCGTCACTTCCTGAGTCTGAGGGACGTCTCTCGGCAGGAGCTCGAGGCTCTCCTGGAGGCCGCCCTGGAACTCAAGCGAGGGGAACCGGCGGGGTCGCTGGCAGGAAAGACCCTCGGGATGATCTTCCGCAAGCCCTCGACCCGTACCCGAGTCTCGTTCGAGACGGGGATGTTCCAGCTGGCCGGGCACGCCATCTTCTTACCTGCGGACGGGACGCACCTCGGCCGGGGCGAGCACGGGGAGAGCCTGGCGGACACGGCTCGGGTGCTCTCGCGCTACGTCGACGGACTCATGATCCGAACCTTCGCGCAGAGCGAGGTAGAGGAGTTGGCCCGGCATGCATCCGTGCCAGTCATCAACGGTTTGACCGACCTCCTCCATCCGTGTCAGCTCCTCGCCGACCTCCTAACCGTGAGGGAGGAGTTCGGTCCCGATCTGAGCGGTCTCTCCATCGCCTGGATCGGAGATGGTAACAACATGGCGAACTCTTGGATCAACGCCGCCGGAATGTTCGGCTTCGAGTTGAACCTGGCCGTGCCGAAAGGTTACGATCCCGATCCTGAGATCCTGGCCCGGGCGCAGTCCGAGAGTCGCGTGCGGTTGTCGAGGGATCCCTCCGAGGCTGTTGCGGGTGCCCACGTCGTGTGCACCGACACCTGGGCTTCGATGGGGC
This sequence comes from Gammaproteobacteria bacterium, assembly GCA_024638345.1. Lineage (GTDB taxonomy): Bacteria > Gemmatimonadota > Gemmatimonadetes > Longimicrobiales > Gaopeijiaceae > JAAXGI01. Next base: position 7,193 of record JAHEKL010000098.1, read on the forward strand.
AGGAGAAGGACTCGGCGGATCGGGCTCGTGCCTTCGGTGCGTACCAGGTGACCGAATCGCTGATGGAAGGTGCACGAGCGCAAGCGATCTTTCTGCATTGTCTTCCGGCTCACCGAGGCGCCGAGGTGACGACCGAGGTGATCGACGGCGCGAGCTCTCGGGTGTTCGACGAAGCCGAGAACCGTCTGCACGCCCAGAAGGCGCTGCTGCTGCAACTCATGGCCTGATCGCCGCCGCGCTTCTTCTTCCCGCGCGCTCTCCACTTCACGTCCAACGGACCGAATGACCGAACGACTCCGCGAGACTCCACTGCACGCCGCGCACCTTCGGCTTGGCGGGAAGATGATCGCCTTCGCCGGGTTCCACCTTCCGGTGCACTACAGCCGTGGCATTCGGGTCGAGCATCAGGCGGTCAGGGGAACCGCCGGGCTCTTCGACGTGAGCCACATGGGCGAGATCAGGGTTTCGGGGCCCGAAGCCCTGGATTTCGTGCAGCAAGTGACCGTGAACGACGCCGCCTCGCTCTCGCCGGGTAGGGCACAGTACTCACTTCTTTGCCGCGAGGACGGCGGGATGATAGACGACCTCCTCGTCTACCGGCTCGGGGACACGGACTTCCTCCTTGTCGTGAACGCCGCGAATCGCGAGAAGGACTACTCTTGGCTGCACGGACATCACAAGGCGTTCGACGTGTCGCTGGAGGACCACTCGGACGCCTATGCGCTGTTGGCCCTCCAGGGTCCGATGGCGGACCGTGTGCTCACTGGGTTGACGGGGTTGAACCTCGAGGAGATTCGGCCCTTCGCATTCGCGCCGGGGAAGGTCGCGGAGGCTGATGCGCTGCTGGCTAGAACGGGCTACACCGGAGAGGATGGGTTCGAGCTGTTCGTGCATCCCAATGACGCTCCGGCCGTTTGGAGCGCCATGCTCGAAGAGGGAACGCCGGTGGGGCTGGAGCCCGCAGGCTTGGGAGCCCGTGACCTGCTTCGCCTCGAGATGGGATACTCGCTCTACGGGTCCGACCTGGACGAGGAGCACACTCCGCTCGAGGCGGGGCTCGGCTGGGTGGTCAAGCTGGATAAGGGGGACTTCGTCGGCAGGGCCGCTCTCTCGAGCCAGCGAGAGTCGGGGGTTTCGCGCAGGCTGGCTGGAATACAGCTGTCGGAAAAGGGTTTTCCGCGACCGGGCTACCCGGTCACCTCGCGAGGCGAAGTGGTCGGCACCGTCACCTCGGGCACGATGAGCCCCTCCCTCGGGACCGGCATCGCACTGGCCTATCTTCCGTCGGCACTCGCGGATCCTGGAACGGACATCGGGATCCGCGTGCGGGGGCGGGATCTCGCCGGACGCGTCGTGAGACCGCCGTTCTATACCGAGGGCTCTAGAAGACGATGACCGCATCGAGCGAGGTCTCCATGCGTGTCGGGGTCCTGACCGTTAGCGATCGGCTCTCACGGGGCGAGGGGGAGGATCGCAGCGGTGACCTGATCGCGGAGTGGTCCTTGGCCCAGGGGTACGACGTGGCCGTTCGGGCCGTGGTGTCCGACGGTACCGCGAGCGTGGTTCCGGTGTTGCTCGAGTGGGCGGACTCCGGTGAGGTCGATCTCGTGGTCACGACCGGCGGCACGGGGTTCACGGCCCGCGACTGCACACCGGAGTCTACTCGAGCCGTAATGGAGAAGCCGGCCGAGGGCATGGCGGAGATGATTCGGCGAAGGGGCGAGAGCTCCACACCGTTTTCCGTCCTCTCCCGAGGCGAGGTGGCGCTACGCGGAGCGTGTCTCATCGTGAATCTTCCGGGAAGCCCCGGAGGAGTCCGAGACGGGCTCGCGGCATTGACTCCGTTTCTCACCCATGGCACTTCGCTCCTGCGTGGACGCAAGGACGCCCATCCACCGCAAGCCGGGGAGCTGGGCGAATCCAGCGAGGAGCCGGACGCATGACCGAGACGATCTTCATCAGCACCCATCGCCTGCCGGTGGCGGGCCGGCTGCGAGAGTCGCTGACGGGGCTCGGATACGAGGTGGATCTCGTCCCCA
>JAHEKL010000099.1 GCA_024638345.1 Gammaproteobacteria bacterium
GCGGAGCGGAACGAGGAGGACGCGGCGCTGAGAGAGAGAATCGAGGAGCTCGAGCAGTTTCTGGACGATGCCCTCGATCCGGAGGCGAGGGACCGGCTCGACGAGCTTCAGGAGCAGCTCAGACAGGGAGAGCTGCCGGAAACCCCCGAGGAGCTTCTGGCGGAGCTGGCCGAGCGGCAAGAGGCGCTTCAGGCTCGTCTCGAAGAGGCGCTCGAGCAGCTCAGACAGAGCGCGATCGAGGAGGCTTTCCGGGGTGCGGAGGAGGACGTCCGCGAGATCCTAGAGACGCAAGAGGCCCTCGTGGACGAGCTGGCACGGGGAGAGGGAGAAGAGGCTCAGCGTGAGCAAGCTCAGAGAACGGAGGCGGTGGAGGAGCGACTCTCGTCACTCGAGGAGGAGCTGTCGGCCGGCGGCGATTCCGACGCCAGCCGCCAGACGGAGTCCGCTCGCAACGAACTGAGCGAGGCTCGCGAAGCGATGAACCGGGCCGCCGAGTCCAGCCGATCCGATGAGCAGGAGCAGGCGGCCGCCGAGGCCGCCTCGGCACAGGAGTCCCTCCAGTCCGCTCTGCAGCAGCTGGAACAGACCAGGTCGGACATGAGCGAGGACCCCGCAGAGCAAATGCAGGAGGCATTTCGGCGCGGCGCCCAGGATGCGCTGGCCCTCGCGCGGAGACAGGAACGAGTCCGAAGCCAGCTCAACGGCGGGTTCTCCGTCGATCGACCGCAGCTGGAGGGAGAGGAGGTCGCGATTCGCGAAGGGCTCCGGAACTTGGCGGAGGCGCTTTCGGAGCAGGCTCAGGCTGAACCCGACGCCTCGGGAGCGGTTTCCGATGCGGTCGAGGCCGCCCAGGAAGCGGTCGAGGAAGCCGTGGCGGGTCTTCGGAGCGGGGGCTCGAGAAGCGACGTCGAGACCTTGGCGGACGAGGCGCAGGCGGCGATGAACCAGATCGCGCTGGCGGCCCTCGCCGCGCTCGGCCAGGGAGGCGGGGACCAACAAGGTGACCCCTCCACGGAGCAGATGAATGAGGAGCTCGCGTCCATCGGGGCGCAGCAGGCCAGCTTGAACGAAGACGCGAACCAGCTCACGGACCAGTCGAGCCCCGGCGGCGCTCCGGCCCAGATGGAGCTCCAGAATCTCGTCTCAGGTCAGCAAGGGGTTGCTGCCAGACTGCAGGAGATGGCCCGGAGGCCGGGTCCCGGAGGCACACGTAGCAGCTTGGACGCGCTCGCCGACGAGAGCCGTGACATTGCCGAGGAGCTGAGGAGAGGACGGTTGGACGCGACGACTCTGGGACGGCAGGAGCAGTTGCTCGAGCGTCTACTCCAGGCTGGCCGAACCCTGGAGCGTGACGGCCCCACCGAAGAGCGCGAGGCGACCTCGGCCGAGGCCGTAGAGCGACGGGCGGTGACCGCGCTTCCCGCGGACCTGCTCGATCCTCTGGCGCTTCCGCTTCCGTCTTCGGCCGATCTAGGCGCCCTGAGCCCAGCCCAGCGTCGCCTCGTACTCGACTATTTCGAGCGAGTGAACCGGCGCAGGGCCGGGGAGAACGGTCGATGATGGGTGTTCGGATCAGAGTAGCGTTTCTGACGATCCTCGGAACGGCTGCCGGCTTCGGTCATGGGTTCGCGCAGACAGGGCCTCCTTCAGGGTCGGATGTGTCCTTCCCCTCGATCGAAGAGATGGCGGGCTGGGCCGAAGAGGGAGAGGCAGGAGTGGAGCGCGTGCGATCCGCTGTACTCGCGCGGGTCACGGCCCTCCCGAGCGAGCGAGCCACGATCTGGGTGCAGCTGCTGAGCGTAATCGAGGCGGTCGACCCGTCCGTGGCGCCCGTGGCCATTCGGGCGGTGGGGCTCGGGATCGATTCACAGGCAGCGGCGGGCTCGGAGCTGCTCTTGAATGCGCTCCAAGCGGCACCGGTGTCGGATCGGGCCGCGCTGCTGTCGCTCGCGGCCCAGATTGCGGATGCGGGTGATTCCGCGCTCGCGGGCGAGATTCGGGACCGTCTGCTCGAAGAGCATCCCGACGCGCCGGAAGCGACGGAGGCCCGACTCGTCCAGGCGGGATGGTACCTCGCCGATGGGGACCGACCGGACGATGGACTGAGGCTGCTGGAGGAGCTGATCGTGGGTTCGCCCCAGCACCCGCTCGCACCCGAGGCTCGGCGACTCTACCAGGCGAACGGCGGGAGGGGCGGCTCGGGACCGGGGAGCGGCGCAGGGTGATCCGGCAGCCCCGTTGCCTCGCACTGGCGACCTGGGTGGTTGCGGTCTCGATGTGGCCGGTACCGTCCGTGGCCGCCCAAGAACTGCTCGTGCCGATGGACCTGGTTCAGGCGAACCACCTCAAGTCGTACGGCCTGACCTACTGGACGCTGGAGCAGGGCGAGACCGTGGAATGGCTGCTCAACTACCGGGGAGGCGCGTTCCTTCTCCCGGACACGGAGGCGATCCGCCGGGAGGCGGCCTTCCGGGGTGTCACGATCGAACCGGTGGACCGCGCCCGCGTGGCGCAAATCCGCGAGACCATCGCTCGCGAGAACATGGAAGCGGTACCTCTGGAGACGGCGCCCAAGATCGCCATCTACACGCCGCCGAGCACGGCCCCTTGGGATGACGCCGTCACGATGGCGCTGACCTACGCCGAGATCCCTTACGAGACCGTCTGGGACCCGGAAGTCCTGGAAGGGGAGCTCTACGAGTACGAGTGGCTCCACCTGCACCATGAGGATTTCACGGGTCAGTACTCCAAGTTCTACCTCACCTACGCCGGTGCCGACTGGCTGCAGGAGGAGGTCGCCCGGAACCGAGACGTGACGAGCCGGTTCGACTTCCCCGACGTCCCGACCCTCAAGAGAGCCGTCTCGGAAGAGATCCGAGCCTACGTGGAGTCCGGGGGATTCCTGTTCGCGATGTGCTCGGCCACCGAGACACTCGATCTGGCGCTGGCGAGCCACTCCACGGACATCAGCGCGAGCTATGCGGACGGGCGCGCGCCTGATCCCGACGCGAGCGAGCGCATGGACTGGAGCCAGGCCTTTGCATTCACCCAGGCCGAGGTGGAGTTGAGGCCCAGTGTGAACGCCTTCTCCGACATCGATTTCCATCTCGTGAACACGGCCGGTCGACAGCCTCTAGGGTTCTTCAGGCTGTTCGACTTCTCGGCGAAGCTCGACCCGGTGCCCACCATGCTCGTCCAGAACCACGAGGACGTGCTCACCGATTTCTACGGGCTGACGACCTCGTTTCGGAAGTCACGTCTCAAGCCGGGTGTCACGGTGCTTGCCGAGGAAGGTGAGTGGGCCAAGTACCTCCATGGGTCTCTGGGTGAGGGAACGTGGACCTTCTACGGAGGGCACGATCCGGAAGACCCGGAGCATCAGATCGGCGATCCCCCTACGAACCTCGACCTTCACGCCGACTCTCCCGGGTATCGGCTGATCCTCAACAACGTCCTGTTCCCGGCGGCCAGACCACGACCCCTCAAGACCTGATCCCCACGACTCCTCCCCTGGCGCTGGACCCTTCGGCGGCCCGGAGCATTCGCGAGGAGATCGAGCGCGCCGGCGGAAGGGAGGTCTGCTTCCTCGCGCGCGTGAACTCCGATCGACGGATCGTCGAACCGAGGGCTGTCGCGCGCGGAAACCGAGGCGCAGTGCTCGCGGCGGCGTCCGACGCGGATCGGGGCGACATCCTGCTTCACAATCATCCCTCGGGAGTCCTCGATCCCTCACCCGCGGATCTCGCACTTGCCGCCCGCGTCTACGAGTCGGGTTTGGGGACCGGAATCGTGGACAACTTCGCCGAGCTCCTGTACGTGGTGGTCGAGCCGCCGGCCCCGCGGGTCCGCGCGAAGCTCGACCGGAAGCGCCTGGAGGGATATCTGGCCCCCGGAGGCAAGCTCGAGAGCGAGTTCGCCGGCTACGAGCATCGCGAAGCCCAACTACAGATGCTCGGAGAGATCACCGATCGCTACAACGAAGGTGGGATCGCGATCGTGGAAGCCGGCACGGGAACCGGCAAGTCCCTCGCCTATCTGCTGCCGGCGGTCGAGTGGGCTTTGGCCAACCGGGAGCGGAGCGTCATCTCCACGAACACGATCAACCTTCAGGAGCAGCTCGTCCGCAAGGACCTTCCTCTGGTGAGGGACCTGGTCGGTCGCGACTTCAGCTGGTCGCTGGTGAAAGGGCGTGGGAACTACGTATCGATTCGGCGGCTCCACCTTGCAGACGCGACCGGTCCCACGCTGTTCGAGAGCGACCGGGGGTCCGAGACGGCTGCACTCGTGGAGTGGAGCCGTAACACGCGCGACGGATCGCTGTCGGACCTGACCAAACCTCCTAGCGACGAGGTCTGGGAAGAGGTTCGATCCGACGGGGACATCTGCATGGGCGCACGTTGTCCGCACTTCCAAGCGTGCTTCTATCAGCAGGCGCGAAGGGACGCGAATTCGGCCGATGTGCTCGTCGTGAACCACGCGCTCCTCTTCGCCGACGTTTCGCTCAGGCGTGCCACCGACAACTGGTCGCAATCGGCAGTCCTTCCGGTCTACCAGCATCTCGTGCTCGACGAAGCCCACAATGTGGAAGAGGCGGCCACGCATCATCTCGGGGCGGAAGTCACACGGACCGGACTCTTTCGTGCCCTTCATAGGCTGGACCGGAGTGGAAAAGGCGTGCTGCGTGCGGTGGAGGAGTCGCTTGCGAGCGCCCCCGAGGACGGAGAGGGGCCGCGGCTTCGGAACCGGATCGGAGAGCGTGTGCGACCCGCGCTCGAGCGGGCGCGCGAGGGACTGAGCCGTTTCTTCGATGCCATCGAGCCCATCGTTCCGGCTCAAAACGAGGAGCCGCTTCGGCTGGGCCGCGGAGATCCGCGCGATCCCGGTGAGGACTTCCAGACCCTGGAGTTGCTGGATGGGCTTCGAGCCCATCTCGCCCGCCTGAGGGCGGAGTTGGAGGGTCTGAGGACCCGGATCGAGGACGATGCGACGCTCATGGACGTGTTGGAAGGCCGGCTTCTCGACCTCGTGTCCATCGAACGTCGGCTGGAGGCGGCCGACCGGGGGCTCGCACTCGTGCTCGACCCCGAGCGAAACCAAGAGAGCTGGGTGCGATGGATCGAGGGAAGGGGAGGTCCTTCCGGAAGCCCGCGGAACGTAATTCTGGCCGCTGCCCCGGTAGAGCCCGGCCCACTGCTCCGGAAGGCGCTCTTCGAAAAGGTCGAGACCACGGTGGCCACCTCCGCGACGCTAGCGACGGCGGGCGGATTCGGCTTCATCCGCGATCGACTGGGCTTGGGACCCGAGAAACCGGCGGGGTACGGACAGGGCACGGTCGGTCGGGACCCCACGGGCGGATTGCATGAGCCGGTCTTCGCGGATCTGGGTGTGGCCGTGATCGACGAGGTGAATGCGAAGCCGCTCGCGATCTCGGAGACGCTCCTCGCCTCTCCGTTCGATTACTCCCGGCAGGCACTCTTCTGCGTCCCGACCGATTTCCCCTCCCACGACGCGGGAATGCCCTTCCAGGAGGCCACAGCGGGCCTCGTGAGGGAGCTCGCGGAGATCACGGGGGGCGGGCTTTTCGTGCTCTTCACCTCCCACCGAGCGCTCCGGGCGGTCGCCGGATCGCTGAGGAAGCGAGGCTGCAGGTGGCCACTCTCGGTCCATGGAGAGGCGCCCCGCTCGCGGCTCCTGAGACGCTTCGTGGACTCCGGCGACGGCATCCTGCTCGGCACCGCGTCCTTCTGGGAGGGGGTGGATGTACCCGGGGAGCCCCTGAGGGGCCTGGTTCTCCAGAAGATCCCCTTTCGCGTTCCGACCGAGCCGATCACGCAGGCCCGCATGGAAGCCATCGAAGCCCGTGGCCTCCGCGCTTTCGACAGCTATCAGGTGCCGCTCGCGGCCCTTCGTTTGAAGCAGGGGTTCGGACGGCTGATCCGCTCTCGGGAAGACCGGGGCGGAGTCCTGCTCCTCGATTCGCGGATTCTCACCAGATCCTACGGAATGGCCCTGAGGAGGGCGCTCCCACCTGCTACCCTGGTCAAGGGCCCATGGGGTGAAATCAAGCGTAGGCTGACCGACTTCTATGATGCTGCCCCGCCGGGTCGCACGACCTCGCGTTCTCCGGTTGCCTGACGTATCGGCCTCGGTAGATTAGCTGACCACGGTCCACCGCGGATCGATCGATGCACAGCATGGGATCGGACCAAGGAGTGGAGCCCGATGACCACCCAACTCGAGCCATCACCCACGAAGATCGTCTGTGTCGGTAAGAACTACGCCGACCACGCAAGGGAGTTGGGGGGGGAGCCACCGGCGCAGCCCCTCATCTTCCTCAAGCCGCCCTCCTCGCTCATCGCCGGTGGGGAAACGATACGAATCCCCCCTGCGGCGGGACGGGTCGACTTCGAAGGGGAAGTGACGTTCCAGGTAGGCAAGCGAGCGAGTCACGTCCGTGAGGAAGAAGCACTCGACTACCTGTCCGCAGTTCTCCCCCTCAACGACGTCACCTGCCGCGACATGCAGAACCTGGACGGCCAGTGGACCCGGGCGAAGGGGTTCGACACGTTTTGTCCCGTCGGAGCACCCGTGGCGCTCGACGGGATCGACATCCAGGCGCTTCGTGTGGAGACCAGGGTGAACGGCGAGCTGCGGCAGGACGGGAGGTTCTCGGACGTGGTTTTCGGGATCGAGACGCTCGTCAGCTACATCTCGCGGATCATGACCCTGGAGGCGGGCGACCTGATTGCCACGGGTACGCCTTCGGGAATCGGTCCGCTCGTGCCGTGGGACGAGGTCGAGGTGACCATTCCCGGAGTCGGCTCCGTGAAGAATCCCGTGAGGGCTGGATCCGGTGAGCCTTGGGGGATCGAGAGCCTGGGATCCTGACCCGGATCCTCGAGTGACCTGCCCGGGATCCGAGCCGTAGGGCCGCATCTTCCCAGGAACTGCGGCCTTGCGGAGGTTTACATACCCCGATGAGCCTGCCAGGATTGCGACCTCGGTCCCCCCCCGGTCCGCGTCGGCGCTCGATCTCTCCTCACGACCGAGAGCGCCAGGCGTTTCGTTCGGGGCTTCTGGTATCGGCCGTTGCTCACATCCTCTTCATCGCGATCTACCCCTTTCTCTTCGATGGGGGAGAGGTCCGTCCGCCAACCGGCGACCCGACTCCTCCGCTGACGCTCGTGCCCGGAACGGAGATCGTCGACCTCGTCGAGCTGACCGAGCCCGAAGAGCCTCCGGATGAGCCACAGGCCCCGGAGATCGAAGAAGAGGTCGCGATCGAGCCTCAGGCGGTCCAGCCCGTGGCGGACGGGGCCGACACGCCCCCCGACACGGACGGCGACGAAGACGAAGAGGAACTGACTGTGGCGGAGCGCCTCCAGCCCCGCATCGTGGACCCACGAGTGTGGGCGCCGATGAATCCGGCTTACTTCGAGCTCACGGACCACGAACGGGCCGAGCTCCTCCTCCGCGGGATGATCGAGAGCTGGAACGACTCGATGGCCGTCGCCGAGGCACTCTCCGAGCGGGCGATGGACTGGACGTACACGGATGACGAGGGGAGACGGTGGGGCTTGTCGCCGGGGCGTCTACATCTCGGCGATTTCTCGATACCGCTTCCATTCTCCCTGGCCCTTCCACCCGGACGTCGCGAGGCGCTGAACGCCCGCCAGCTGATTCGCGACGACCTTGCGCGAGGCGCCGCAACTGCGATCATCCGAGAGACCTGGGCCGAGCGGGCGAGAGCGATCCGGGAGCGCTTGGAAGCCGATCGGGCGAACCCCGACGGAGTTCGCGCAGGCGACGACGGAGGCGGCGGAGGAGACCCCTGATCTCGTCGCCAGCCAGTTGTTGCGTGACCCGCCGCGACCATCGACGCTTCCCCGTTTCGCCATCAGGTCCGATCATTAGGAGGTAGCGTTACCCGGAGGGGAGGGGGTCGTTTGGAAGGGATCGCAGCGTTTCGCGGCAGGGAATTCTACCAGGGGCTCTTCGACGCGCTCGTCCTCGGGATGGGAGCGGCGAAGGGCTATCTCTTCGATCACGGGCCCCGCGTGGCCGTCCAAGCGCAGACCCTCGGCGAGCGTGTCGGGATGAGCACCCACGATCTGGCCGAAGTGTTCTTCGGCGCGGTCCTCGCCGACGTAGGCATGATCGGTCTCGTCGAGGACGAATGGGAGATCCCTGTTCCGCAGCTCTCTCCGGCGGCCCGAGCCGAGGTCCAGACCCACCCCGAGCGCAGTGCCGCGGCCGCTACCTCCATTCCCTTGCTCGAGGGGGTGGGAACGTTGATCCGCCATCACCACGAATGGTGGGACGGATCTGGATATCCCAACGGTGTCGCAGGGGAGGAGATTCCCCTCGGTGCCCGAATCCTGAGGCTTGCCGATACCGTGACTGCCCTAGGTGAACCCCGTCCCCACCGGCCCCGACGGAGCTCCGAGGAGATCCGGGACGCGGTCGCCGAGGGGGCCGGACGCGAATTCGATCCCGAGCTGGCTGCCCTGTGGTTGGAGCTGTTCGATAGGGATCAGCTCCCCACGGTGCAGTCCGCGATCTACCGACAGATTCGCGAGCGAGCGGTGGAGGAGCTCATCTTCAGGGGAGACCCGGTCGAGCCCGACGGGGGGTTGCTCCTCGAGCTCCTGGCTTCGCTGATCGACGCCAAGGACCCTTACACCGGGGGCCATTCGAGACGCGTCGCGCGACTCGCGGAAGCCGTGAGCGGAGCGATGGGGCTCGATCAGGCGGCACGGGAGCGGGCGCGCGCCGCAGGGTACCTTCACGACCTCGGGAAACTCGCGGTTCCATCGCGCGTGCTGCGCAAGCCGGATGCGCTCGACGACTCCGAGCACGCGCGGATCCGAAGGCACGCGGAGGACGGGGCCGAGCTCCTCGGTGAGATTCCGGTGCTGCAGTCGTTCGCTCCCGCCTGTCGGCATCATCACGAGCGGTGGGACGGACGCGGGTATCCGGACGGCCTGGCCGGAGACGCTATCCCCCGGATCGCCCGAATCCTCGCCGTGTGCGACGCCTACGACGCGATGACGTCGGCCCGGGCCTATCGACCGGCGCGCACACACTTTGCGGCCGTCACCGAGATCCGT
>JAHEKL010000100.1 GCA_024638345.1 Gammaproteobacteria bacterium
GTCGAGCGGCATCCGCAGGCGGGTTCGATCTGGTGATGCAGCTCATTCCCAGAACCCCGAGGGAGAGACGGGTCTTCGCCGGACTCTCGTTGGTTGCGGGTCTGGGGGAGGAAGCGGCCTGTCGCGGATACGCGCTCGGTGCGATACAGCTGTTGTTCCCCGGACCTTGGACCGCCGCGGTTCTTTCCTCCATCGCGTTCGGAACCCTGCATGCGTACCAGGGACCCGTCGGCATTCTGAGAACGGGAATGATCGGGTTCGTCCTTGCGATTCCCGTCCTCGCCACCGGGAGTCTCGTACCCGGCATGATCGCGCATACCCTGATCGACCTGGTCGCGGGGCTCGTCATCGGACCGCGCATGGTGGCCAGGGCCGAGAGGGGCCCGTGAAGCCTGAGCTGACGGGGATCCGGATCTACCCGGTGAAGGGCGCCGCTGGGATCGCTTTCGATTCCTGGAAGCTGGACCGGCTGGGCCTGGAGTACGACCGTCGCTGGATGCTCGTGGATTCGCACGACCGGTTCCGGTCTCAACGCTCCGATCCACGGTTGTGTCTGATCCAACCCACTCTGGAGTCAACTGGACTTCGGCTGGAAGCGCCGGGAATGCCGTCGCTGCTCGTGCCCCTGGAGCCGCAAGACCCGAGCTCGCGGTCGGTCGTCATCTGGGCCGACGAGGTCCTCGTCTCCGATGGGTATCGCGAGGCCGACGAATGGTTCAGCCGTTTCTTGGGGAGCACGTGCACCCTCGTCCGCATGACGGACGAGCCCACCCGTTGGTGCGATCCCGATTTCGCGGCGGACCGACCCGTGGCTCTCACCGACGGGTTTCCGCTGCTCCTCGTTTCGGAGGAATCGCTCGGGGACCTGAACCGGAGGATGGAGGGTCCGTTGTCGATGGAGCGGTTCCGACCGAATCTCATCGTCAGCGCGGGCGGTCCATACGCCGAAGACGACTGGTGTAGTCTCGAGATCTGCGGCGTCGAGCTACACGTGGTCAAGCCGTGCTCGAGATGCGTCGTAACGACGGTGGATCAGGTGAGCGGGACCCAAGGCCCGGAGCCACTGCGCACCCTCGCCACATACCGGTCGCAGGGCGGGAAAGTCTATTTCGGACAGAACGTGGCTCACTCCATGCAGGGAACCCTGTCGGTGGGCTCTCCCGTGAAGGCCACGCCCAAGGATCGGACAAGAAGGTTGCAGAAACCTTTCAAATGACCAATAGGTATTGATAGAGGATCCACGAGCGAATTCGGGTCCCTGCGCTTCATCTCGCCGCCGCGGTCGCTGCGCCGAGCCACGATGGAGGTCCACGTGATCTTGACTTGCAACTACGAGGAGCTGACCGCCGTCAGGTTCGGCGCGCGTGCTTTTCTCGAGGAGCAGCCGAGCAGTGGACGGATCGCCGCTCCCAGCGCCACACGCGTGGCGGTGGAGGCCCTGGTCGATCGCCTGAGAGGTGACCTCTCCCTATCCACCCTCGCCGATCAAGCCGAGGTGGAGACGGCTCTCCGGGCGGTCGTAAAGCATCTGCGCGCCGAGATGTACCTTCGTGTTCTCGCGACACACCCGGCCGCCGAGGTTTCCGTGGCCGCGTACTTCGACTTCGCGCACGCCCTCTCCGTTCTCGGTCGAGTCGAGGAGATCGGTGAAGAGATGAGCGCTCTGATCGAAGTGATGACCGGTGCATCCCCTGACGAAGAAACCGTCCGGTCGTTCGTCTTCCCAGACTGACCTCCCTTGCAGACGCCGATGCCGTGACGGACTCGGAATTGCCGGGCCCGTCCCGAGACCGGAGTTTTCGCGAAGAGGCTCTTCCGCAGATGGATGCGGTCTACCGCTTCGCGCTCCGGCTGACGGGAGAACCCGACGCAGCCTCCGATCTCACGCAGGACACCTTCCTCAGGGCCTGGGAGAACTGGGATCGCTATACGCCAGGAACCAAGGCCAAGAGCTGGCTGTTTACCATCTGCAGGAACCTGTTTCTCAGACGAAGGGAGCGCGCACGGCGCCATGACGAGATCGTGACGGCCGTGGCGGACGACGATCCCCGGAACGTATCACGCGAGAGCACGGTCTTCCTTGCGGTCAAGGACCGGGATCCGGAAGGGGCGTTCTGGAGTGACGTAGTCGACGCGAGGATCCTGGAGGCGATCGAGGCGCTGCCCCCCGAGTTTCGGGAGGCGGTGGTGTTGTCCGACCTCGAAGACCTCTCCTACGCTGAGATCGCCAAGGTCATGGATGTGCCTGTCGGCACGGTAAAGAGCCGGCTATTCCGCGGTCGTCGCATCCTTCAGGAGCGGCTCTATCAGTATGCGCTGTCGGAAGGGATCATCACGGACGAGGGCCGTGAGGCGTGAACGAACGAAAGGACGGGGGGGGAAATGACGTGGACGGATGACCTGAGGCGGATTCTTCAGCGCCTGAGGGGGGAGCGGCCGGAGGCGCAGCCGCCCGGTGGGATCGAATGCCACGAGGCGATGGCCAAGATCTTCGATTGGCTCGACAACGAGCTGGATCCACAGGAGGCAGAGTGCGTCGGCGAGCACCTGCAGACCTGCGCGAGATGCTATCCCCGCCTGAAGTTCGAGCAGGCGTTCTGCGAGGCCCTGAAGCGGGCTTCATCCAACGAGACGGCTGGAGCGGATTTGCAGCAGCAGATCCTGGACGCGTTGGTAGAGGAGGGCTACACGACCGACTGATTCCGCCGAGCCACTGGCGGTTCTTGGCCCGGCCGCCGTCGATCGATCCTGCCTCCCAGGGCCACCTCAAGCGCTTCGCCTTCCATCACAGCTCGGGCCTCCACATCATAGTGGCGTCATTCCGCTTGTCCCCCCGAAAGCACCAGGAGTCCCCAGCATGGCCCAGAAGCGGGAGCGGATCGTCCAACGGCTGATCGAGGAGGAGATGCGCGAAGCCTTCCTCGACTATTCCATGAGCGTGATCGTTCAGCGCGCCTTGCCCGACGTCCGCGACGGCCTCAAGCCCGTCCATCGCCGGATCCTGTTCGCGATGAGGGAGCTCGGGCTGCTTCCCGAGCGACCACACAAGAAGAGCGCGACAGTCGTGGGGGAGGTTCTGGGCAAGTACCATCCACACGGGGACAACGCGGTCTACGATACGCTCGTTCGGATGGTCCAGGATTTCTCGCTTCGCTACCCCCTCATCGATGGACAGGGGAACTTCGGCTCGATCGACGGCGACGCGGCTGCGGCATATCGCTATACAGAGGCGAAGCTGGCGGCGGTTTCCCTCGAGCTGCTCGCCGATCTCGACAAGGAGACGGTCGACTGGAGGCCGAACTTCGACGGGCGGCTGACCGAGCCCGCGGTGCTTCCGGGACGGCTTCCCAATCTGCTCGTGAACGGTTCGGCGGGGATCGCGGTCGGGATGTCCACGAACATCCCACCACACAACCTGAAGGAGGTATCCGCGGCGTTCCGGCACTTGGTAGACGATCCCGAGTGCAGCGTAGCCCAGCTCATGAAGCACGTCCCCGGGCCCGATTTCCCGACCGGTGGCTACATCGTCGGTACCGATGGAATCAAGGACATGTACGAGACCGGTCGCGGACGCGTCACCATGCGCGCGAAGATTCGCAAGGAGGCGCTCCGCGGAGGTAAGCATCAACTGGTCGTGAGCGAGCTTCCTTACGGGGTCTCCAAATCCCGGATCATCGAGCAGATCGTGGATCTGTCCCGCAAGGGAAAGCTGCCCGAGGTGACGGACGTGCGTGACGAGTCCGATCGCGACGGCATGCGTTTGGTGATGGAGCTGAAGCGCGGCTCCAAAGTCCAGCCGGTCTTGAGGGTCCTCCATCGAAGCACCCACCTCCAGACCAACTTCGGCGCCATCCTGCTCGCCCTGGATGGTGGACAGCCGAAAGAGTTCAACCTCAAGCAGCTTCTCGAGAGGTACCGCGACCACAGGTTGGAGGTGGTCGTCCGCAGGTCTCGTCACGACCTGGAGAAGGCCGAGGGCGAGTTGCACATCGTGGAGGGGCTGCTTCTCGCATTGGGGGAGATCGACGAGGTGATTCGGATCATCCGCGAATCGCGGGATCGGACATCCGCAGCGGAGCGGCTGCAGGATCGCTTCGGTCTCTCCGAAGCCCAGGCCGACGCCATCCTCAAGATGCGGCTCGGGCAGCTCACTTCGCTGGAGCGTGAGGAGCTTCAGACCCGGCGGTCCAATCTCGGGCAGACCATCGAGGAACTGCGAAGGATCCTCGGCAGCGAAACCGAGCAGCTGGCCTTGGTCCTGGGGGAGCTCGAGGAGTTGACCGAGCGCTTCGGTGACCGACGTAGAACCGAGATCCTCGGGAAAGACGCGAAGGACGAGGCGCCTCTCGAGGACGTCATCGCCGATGAAGACGTCGTGATCACGGTCAGCCACCAGGGGTTCGTGAAGCGGATCCCGGTGCATCTCTACCGCCGCCGCGTACGGAGTGGAAAGGCGCTCGCGGGGATGGAAAACTATGACGACGACTGGCTCGAGAGGGTCTTCACGGCCCGCACGAAGGGCTGGCTCCTCGCATTCACCGAGCGTGGGCGTGCCCATTTCCTCGCGGTGCTGGATGTGCCCGAGTCGTCTCGGGCGTCGAGGGGACAGTCGGTCTACGCCCTCCTGAACGCCGACCGAAACGACCGGATCGTCGCCCTCGTGCCGGTCGAGGAGCTCGAAGAGAAGGGGAAGGTCCTCCTCTTCGTATCTCGAAGAGGCATTGTGAAGCGCACCGACCTGAGCGAGTTCTCGAACCCGAGGTCCGGTGGGGTGATCGCAGCCGGGGTGCGGGCCGAGGACGAGATCATCGAAGTGATGCTCTCCGATGAGCGGGCTCAGGTGATGCTGCTCACTCGGGATGGACGTGCGATTCGCTTCGAGGAGAAGGATGTATCCCTCATGGGTCGGACGGCCCAGGGGGTGAAAGGGATCGAACTCCGTGGCGACGATCGCGTGATCGGGGTGATCCTGGTGCGTCGAGACGCGGCGGTGCTCACCATGAGCGACGAGGGATGGGCCAAACGCACTCCGCTCTCCGACTTCCCGCTACAGAAGCGCGGTGGGCTCGGAACCATGGCCATTCCCGCGAGCGCTAAGACCGGAAGTCTGATCGGTGCGCTGGAGGTGGTGGGTCAGGACGAAGTCACAGTCGTCACGGCGAACGGCGGCGTCACGCATCTGGACGTGGAGTCCGTACCCGAGCAGGGTCGCCGAAACCGCGGGGCGAGGGTGGTGCCGGTGCCATCCGGCGACCGCGTAGTCGAGATCTCACGGAGCATCGCCGCGGAGGGCGATACGAACGGGGCTACGAATGGATCGACGAACGGCGCTTCCGGTGCAGCTTCGGGGGACTCGGGAGCCCATGAAGAAGGGGCGGGAGTCGGGAGCCCGGGAGAGCAGCCGGACCTCTTCGTCGGGGAGTAGGCGCTCCTGACCGAAGGGGTCGCCAAGGGATCTCAGGCCATCCGTTGGAACAGGTCGCGGAGGATCCTTCGCGTGAGGCCCCAGATCACCCGGTCGTCCAGACCGATGGCTGGAAAGGTGAGGACGCGGTCTTCGAAAGGTCTGCTATGTACCGTCGTCCGCGCCGGATCCGTGAGCGTCGGGACGGGAATCCAAAGTGCGTCCGCCACCTCCTCCGAGACCGCCCTGGCCATCGTGCTCCCCGGAACGGAGAAGACGAGCGGGAGGATAGAGAGGGTAGGCAGGCGCACGCTCTCCGGCTCGACGACCGGCAGGCGGCCCAGGGTCGTGCCACGGGTGGCGAGATCGATCCCGGTTTCCTCGCGCGTCTCCCGCATCGCGGTGTCCAGCAGCGAGCGATCCACGTCCTCTCGCCGGCCTCCCGGAAACGCCATGTGCCCAGACCAGGGGTCGGCGTCGAAATCGGCTCGCTGGATGAGGAGGATCTCGTCGCCCGTCGAGCCCGGACGAAGGATCACGGCGACGGATGCAACCCAACCCCCTTCGCGGGGAGCGGGGTCGTCCGCCGGACCCCGATAGATGTCGAACCGACTTTCGGGCCGGGGATCGTCTGAAGGGGAGGGGGGAAGCACGGCTCAGACCCCTCTTCGCGCAGGCTCCCAGATGTGCTTGTGCAGCTGCGTCTGGATCCGCACGGGAAGTCGGTCTTCGAGCACCCAATGGGCGAGCGTATCCAAACCCGGGCCCGACTCTCCCCAGACCGGCGAGAACAAGAGGGCCTTCAGAGAGCCCTCCCGGACCCTCCGGTCGAGGCTCCGCTCTGTGATCGTTCGCTTGCTCCACTCGTAGTCGGCCCGATCGGCGATGACGAACTTCACCTCGTCGCCACCGTCCAGGTGCTCGAGGTTTTCCCATCGATTCCGCTCGGACTCCCCGGACCCTGGGCACTTGAGATCCATGATCACGTGGGCAGCGGGGTTCAGCTCCGAGATGTCCTCGGAGCCAGCCGTTTCCACCAACACCGTGAATCCCGATCGAACGAGCCGGTCGACCAGGACGAATGCACTACGGTGGGCGAGTGGCTCGCCACCCGTGATCTCGACCAGAGGACAGGCGATGGCCTCGACGCGCGCCACGATCTCGTCGAGAGTCGTCCGCTCCCCCCCGTGAAACGAGTACGTCGTGTCGCACCAGACGCAGCGCAGCGGACAGCCCGTCAGACGCACGAACGTGCAGGGCAGTCCCGCCCAGGTCGATTCTCCCTGGATGGAGTGGAAGATCTCCGTGACGCGGAGGAAGGGTTTCGGGGTCACTGGTCGTCGGCCTTCCGTAGAACCGCCTCGTCGAGCAGGACCTTCACACGCAGGAGCGGGATCTGACCCAACTGTTCGAGGACCTCCTCCTTCGACGTTCCCGTGAGGAGCGTCGGGGTCTCCAGGTGCTCCAGGACACCAAGCCCCGTCGCGGCCCAACGCGGGAAGACGAGGTAGCCCTCGAAAGGTGCGCGCAGGTTCGGCGTCTTCTCGACTTCCAGAGAAACCGTGTACGGCTGACCGTCCGAACCCTCGAAGCCGGGGGGTCGGTTGTGCTCTCGGATGTACCCGCCCAGGGTCGCATCGGGCCCAGCGTGCACGTCCCAGTCCGGGAGCTCAGTGGAAGGGGGGCGCTCTCCAGCGAGACCCTCCTCCGCCGGATCGTTCGGGTCCGGTTGCATTCGTCTCCAGAGGCGCAGCGGATCGGCCAGTCGGAGAGGAAAAGTACAACCCGCCGGTGTTCAGGAAACAGCTAGGGCCGGCGCCCACTCCTCTCGACGACGGAGAAGGCGCCGGCCCCGAGTCCACGCCGGGTCGGTCAGCTGAGCAACCGAATCACGTGAACGAGGATCCGAGCCGCTCCGTGCGCCTTCTCGATCGCTCGTCTCCAACTCTGCTCCGCGAGCGCGGCGTCCGCCTGAGCGATCAGCTCGCGGGCCTCGGCCAGGTACGCTGCGATCTCCGGTCGCGGAGGGTCGCCGGCCAGCCCCACGGCCCGAGAGAACAGATCCTTCGCGTGCTCGACCGCGTGCTCGGCTCGCTCCTGCAGACCATCACCCGGGCGATCGTGGGTAAGGAATCCGATGACCCGCCGCGAGATCGCCGCAGACTCCCGCGCCAGACCGATCGCCCGCCGCCATTCTTCCTGAGCGAGCGCTTCCTGGGCCTGCCGGAGCAGCTCGCCCGCCTCTTCGAGCGCACGCTTGACCTCGGGGATGGGATCGTCACCGGCCAGACCGACGGCCCGGTGGAAGAGGTCTTCTGCATGGCCCACGATCCTGATCGCGTGTGCTTCCAGTCGGTCGTCGGGAATTCCACCGGACAGGAGGGCGATGACCTCTCTGGCGTTGGCCGCGCAGTGCTGAGCCTGCTGTACCGCGGCGTGCCAGTTCTCGTTTTCCAGGGCGCGGACCGCGTTCTCGCAGTGCGCCTCCGCTTCGCGAATGAGGTGCTCGATATGCGGCCCGGCGTCCGGACCGGCGAGCTCCTTGGCCTTCTCCAGGAGTCGGAGGGCCAACTGGACGAAGTGCTTCGCACGGTCCCCGGGGCTCACGTCACGGAGTCGGTCCGAGGCATCGATCGCGTCCCGCACGGCCGCCGCGTCATTGCCTCTCGAAAGCTCGACCCCGGCACGGTCGACCAGGCTTCGCGCCTGATCGATGGAGCTGCGTGCCGCGATGGATCCCGGGGAGTCCGAGACTGCGGCCTCGACTCGGCTTACGGCCAGCTCGACGTTCGATACCGTCTGCGCCGCGAAGCCGCTTCCCCGTGTTGCCACGACTGCTTCGATATAGGCCTGCTCCGCCCAAGAGCTCAGGGTCAGGGCGGTGGCGGGATCACCGTCCTGCTCGGCCGCCATCGCCACAGCCACGAGATCTCCCGCCTCGACGATAAGCCCGTCGACTGCAGGGTCGGATGCGGACTCCAGGGCCGCGAGCTGGATCTCCTCCGAGCTCGTGAGCAGGTCCCAGGAGTCCTGGACAGCCTCGCTCGCGACCGCGTCGTTCTGCGGATCGAGTTGGGCGATCGGTTCCACGGGCGTTTGGTCACAAGCGGCGAGCATCAACATCGCCACGACCGGCCCGCTCCATCTGCGAGAGTTCCACATCTTCGTTCTCCTTCCCAGTTGGACCGGGTCGTCCTCGCCCGGTGAGTCTCGATTCTGTCGTCGGAACCCGAGACGCTCCCGGGCAGTGCGACGCCGTGCGGTGACAGGGGCAATGCGGGTGCCAGTTGGGCGACATGAAGTGTAACCAGTTGTCATATAAATGCTTATGTACATATCCGGTCAGGAAGGCCCTGCTTCGCTGGAGGCCTATGTCCCGGCTTCCTTGCATTCTGGTCAGCTATCTGCATAATTTTTGTGAACCCCGAAGCTCCATGGCATGACTTCAAAGCCGATAACCACCGGAACCAGACCAACCATGCAAGCTGCTCGAAGACCCAGGACCCTCGCGCTCCT
>JAHEKL010000101.1 GCA_024638345.1 Gammaproteobacteria bacterium
CGCGTGGCCTCGAGACCCTTCGACCTGAATTCCTCCAGCTTTGGCATGAGATCCAGCGCTCTCCAACCTAGGTGGTCGATCGCGCCCTCGGTGCTGGGAAACGTGTCCCCCTGGGTTACCAGCAGCCAGACATTGCCGGGATAGAGAATTCCGTCCCGCGAACCACGAAGCGGCGTTCGGACGCCACCGAACTTGTCCAAATACCACTGCATCGCCGTCTCGGGCTCGGGGTCCCGAATGTGGATGTGGTGGAAGCCGAGGTGTTGCGGGTCCTCCAGAATCTCCAGCCGAACACCCCAAGGGTCCTCCACGAAAGCCAACGGAAAGAGGCCTTCCACGTCCCTACGTGGACTCGTGATGGTGGCTCCAGCGGCCTCGAGCTCACGTAGCTTGGCATCCAGGTCCGGCACCGAGAACCCGACGTGATCGATGACGCTCCCGGCGCTGGGGCGACGATCGTCCGCCTGTCGCCAGATGAATCGCGTGGTACCGAGGAGCATCCGCTCGTCCCGGCCATCCACCCCTTCCCCCCCGATGTGGTCCATGTACCAGCGCGCGGCGGTTGGCGGATCGGGTACGGCCATGTGGATGTGGTCATACAGCATGGTCTCGGATTGGGCCTCCACCGAAGCCATCGAGGCGGCGAGAAGCATTACTGCACCGAGAATCGACCAGAAGAAACGGCTCATGAAGCGCACTCCGTAGGAGTCGTCGAGAAGTGAGAGGTCAGGGTCGGCAAAATGTCACCGCGTGGAGGCGGCAGCAAGCGAGCCACACGCTGGTCAGGAACCAGGCACCCGCAGGATCTCGATCTCTTCGAAATCGATCCACCCTCCGACCGCCGCGTCCGTGTCATCATCGTTCTCCACACGGCCTCCGTACGGCGTACCGTCACTCTCCACGTGCATCTGAAG
Organism: Gammaproteobacteria bacterium; assembly: GCA_024638345.1. Lineage (GTDB taxonomy): Bacteria > Gemmatimonadota > Gemmatimonadetes > Longimicrobiales > Gaopeijiaceae > JAAXGI01. Next base: position 915 of record JAHEKL010000101.1, read on the forward strand.
CCGGATCTCCTTGCCCACCACGCGATCGCTTCCGCGGAGTCGCACCCGGAAGACGCAGCCTCGGGTGTGAATGTGGTGCGTTTCGAAAGTATCGGTAAGACGCACGGTCAGGCTGTGTGCGAGCGTGTTCCGCTGTTTGGCTCGCCCGGAGTCGGCGAGGAAGGTCGCCTCGGCCTGAGGATCGTCGTCGTGGTCGAACTTGAGCCGCAATCCCTGGGCGGTCGTGCGGCTGCCCAGGTGGGACCACCCTTGGCCAGGGTCGTCCGCCGTCGCTTTTGCGACCGTCACAGCCCTCGAGAGGTCTGTCTCGGCGAGCTGACGCGGACCGGCCCGCTTCGTCTGGATCACGAGATACACGACGATCAGGGCGAACACGGTCAGGAAGGCGAAAACGGCCATTCGGCGGTCCTCTTGGGTAAGTGGCGAGCGGTCTGGCTGGACCCGGGCTGCGGAATCGGTGGCGAGAAGATGAGGCGCCGTCGATCGGGCAGCAACCGCGCAAGATCCGCCGAGACGCGGCGGGTTCCGTCGCTTGGAGCCCGCTCAGATAGCGCCGAAAAACGTTCGATTGTGCGGGCCAGCGAGAGACGGTAGGCTCAGCCAGCCGAGCCGGCACCTCAATCTTCTCGCGGGCGGACGACCGGTCAGACATGGACGATCGACCCAAACCCCGAGTCAGCAAGCGCCTCGCCGTGACCCTGAGCTTCGAAGGATCGGGAATCGTCGAAGACGGCGTCGTGGAGAACATCTCCGAGACGGGCGTGCTCGTCCGTACGACGACCAAGCAACCGGTGGGCGCCATCGCCCAGATCGACTTCGGCGAGTTCGAGGCGAAGGGAGAGGTCATCTGGAGCGAGGAATCCGATGACGGAACACTCCTCGGTATGCGACTCGTCTCGATGGGATGGGACGGCTGGAAGACCATCCGGGGCTTCTTCGAAACCGCGGAAGAGGAAGGAGCCTGACCAGCCTCCGGTCGGCTGCACAGGCTTCGCAGGGCCACACAACGACATGGTAGGGAAAGAGATCTGAGAGAGCCCAGCTCGGTCGTCGTAAGCTTCCGACCCAAGCGCCGCCTCTTTTGGGCGGGCATTCGGGTCGCGATATGGGTTCTGTTCCTGTCCGGATACCTGGCTCTGACGCTGGTCGTCCTCTCGTGGGCCGGACCGCCCCTCTCCTACGCGCTCGCATTGCTGTTGGGTCTGATCGGAATCTCGCTGCTCACCATCACGGCCTGGGTGATCGCATATGGGATCCGCGACTGGCGAGAGAACGCTCGGTTCATGCGAGCGGCCGCCCGTGAGACCTGGCTGATCGCGCAGCACCGACGGGGGTGGCGCGAGTACTCCGAGAACAACCTCGTCCGCTGTCTCAATCCCGAAATCAGAACGATCTGGCGAGGGTCTTCGGAGTATCGTCGGTTACGTTCGTTGGTACTGAGTCTCCAACCCGGTCACACCATTCCGCCTCGGCCTTTCGTCGTGCGCTTCGGCGACCGTATCCTCGAGATCGTGCCCCTGCAGGCGAAGCTGCTCGAGATGAGGCGCTTCGGACGTAGGAGCCAGGAGGCTCTACGGGAAACGCGCAGACGGCTCGCCTCGATCGACAGCGGGCTGATCGATCATGGGTCCGAGAATCCTAGGACTGCCGATTCTATGGCCACGGACAACGAACGGCGGCAATGAAGCTCCTTCTCTTCAGCGATGTTCACCGCGACCTGTCGGCGGTTCGGCAGCTCGTCGCGCAGGCCTCGGATGCAGACGTCGCCGTGTGCGCAGGCGACTTGGCGGTGATGCGCGCGGGTCTGCGCGAGGTCGTGGACGCGTTGTCCGCGATCTCCATTCCATGCGTCCTGGTCCCGGGAAATGGGGAGTCCGACACCGAGCTCGCGGATGCGTGCGCACACTGGGCGGAGAGCCATGTCTTGCACGGATCCGGAGTAGAGATCGACGGCACGATGTTCTGGGGCATCGGTGGGGCGATCCCGATTACTCCGTTCGGTGATTGGAGCTTCGACCTGACCGAATCAGAAGGCGAGGGGCTGCTGTCCGACTGCCCGGCGGGAGCGGTGTTGGTCAGTCACTCTCCGCCGTACGGTCACGTGGACGAAGTCGACGGCCAACATCTGGGCAGCCGAGCGGTCCTGGAGGCGATCAGGCGCTGCTCGCCTCGACTCGTCGTCTGCGGGCACATCCACGCATGCTGGAGACAGGAGTCGCGGATCGCGTCCACCCGAGTAGTGAATGCCGGGCCGAAAGGATTGACCCTCGAGATCTGAGCCGTCTCCGGGCTACTGTGACAGTCGCACCAGTAGGTCCTGGGCCACCTGGTTGAAGACGTCTTCCAGCTCGTCTGCCGACGGAGCGAAGTATGCCCGTCCACGCGGCTGACCGGCGTGGCTGGCGCCTCCCTCGTTCGCGATCAGCCTCAGGTAGTCCATGTCGGGCTGTTCCATCGGAGGCGCGCCCGGATCACCCAGGCCAATGCTGTAGATGTGGATTCCGTCCATGCGTATCGCGTCTGCGACCTCGAGTCCGGCGCGGCGCGACTTGTCCCGAGCCTCCCACTCACCCCAGTTCCAGCAGTTGGCAGCGCCACTGCATCCGTCGGGCGGCGCCAGGCCGTCGATTGGCAGGGTTTCCGGATCGTCGAAGTAGCCGACGAGCGCTCCGGTGGTCACCGTCGTCACCGCCATCATTCGATCCTCCACGCCCGGAACGCCGGACCCGAATGGGCCCAGGCTCGAGCCGCCGTCGGGCGGACCTCCCGGCCCAAGGGCGCCCCTGAAAGCGGTCGCACGGCCGTCCGTGAAGAAGACGATCACCTTCGTCGAACGCTCCCGAACCGTGGGAAGCTGCAGTTGGGCGAACGCCAGACGCAGCCCCTCACCGATGTTCGTGTCTCCGACCGAGACCATACCGTCGATCTCCGCCTCGATGGGGCCCTGGAAGCCGTGGTTGACGATGAATCGGTGGGCCGCGGACAGCTGGAACGAGACCAGGCCCATCTGGTCGAGGTTCTCGTCGAAGTGCTCTAGGAACTCCTTGGAGGCTTCCTGGAGGTCGTCGAAAGCGTCGTTCGCGGCTAGCGATCCCGATTGGTCCAGAACAAGCACCAGATCCACCGGCGGAACGGCGGCGGTGGCAGCCGATCCGACCTTCAGTTCGTCCATCCCTACCGCTCGAAGGAAGAAGGTGGGGCGATTCCGAACGGCGGTCATCCAGACCGTACTCTCTCCCGCGTCGTTCCTGCCGAAGCCGACGTCCAGCGAGGTCCCGTTCTCCGAGGTCACGCCGTTCGCCTCCGCCAACGCGAGAGCCTGAGAGCGAGCGGCGTCGGTTCCGTCGCGCAGTGTCCGGGCCCCGGCGAGGACTCCGGCGTCGACGGCTCTCGAAAGCTGAGCCTTGGACACCCAGCCGAGACCGATATCCACGACCGCGCCGGTCATGGCGAGGATCACGACGGCCATGATCGAGACGAGCGCGAGCAGCGCCCCAGAGTCGTCCGACGCGATGCGGCGCAGCGCTGAGAAGGAGACGCTGCCGAGTCCAGGACGGTTGGGCCGGTTCATCCTCTCCTCCTGGTCAGAAGACGGCTCGGTCGTACATGACCGTGGGGATCTCGCCATCGAAGAAGCCCGAGATGGGGGTGATCATGGGACGCTGGTAGAAGAGCTCGACCACATGCACGCTGGTTCCCTCGTCCAGTCCTGCTTCGGCGATGACCCCGACGGGGTCCCCGGGCCCTCCCAGGCGACTCGCGGCAGCGTATCCGGGGCTCGAGACCTGAGCCTCCACTTCCGGGCCCGACTCTCTGACTCTCACCCGGCTGACGACGACACCCCCGCGCTCGTCCAGTCGGAGCTCGGAGGCGTTGTCCATCGTGACGGTGAGCACCTCGCCGAGTGGCGCACCCCTGGAGGCGATGTTCGCTCCCTCGCGGGTCAGATAAGACATAGCCTGCTGCGAGTCGATCAGACTTCCGAACTCGATGATCCCGAGTACGATGAGCAGGAGGAGCGGGGTGAGGATGGTCAGCTCGACTAGGTCTTGGCCTCGCTCATCCCAAGCCAGCTGTCCCAGAGATCGCGTTCCCCGGCCACCCCGCCTCCGAAGTAGAGTACTCATCCGGCCACCTAGTCGAAGAAGGGTTCGTTTCGCATCGAGGTGGCGATGCTGAACTCGAGCACGTCTCTACCGATCACGCGCTCGATCAGGGGGATCGCCACTTCGTATTCGTACTCCAGGCTGACGGTCACGACGTCCTCCGGACCCCCACCGTCCGCCGGATCGAGGGTGATGTCTCCCCCCGTCACCCCGAATCGAGAGACCTTCGAAAGAATCGTGTTGCGAATGGAGACAGAGCGACCGAGCGGATCACCGGTCTCCTCGTCGATCAGCTCATTGCCCGTCGCGGCGAAGCGCGCTCCCTCGGCCACCGCGTTCCGGATCCACAGGCGGGTGGAGTAGTAGCGGCTGAACTCGTAGATCCCGAAGAACAGAATCACGAAGACCGGCAGCGCGAGAACGAACTCGACGAGTCCCTGGCCGCGGAGGCTCCTCAGGAGCCCGGCGGAGCGGTCTCGGACGTCTCGGACGGCATCCCCCGACCCAGACGCGGTTCCGGTCGTTTCGATTCCCATCGCCCCTCCACTCGTCCGACCCGATGTCCCGCGTTTCAGTCGATCCGATTCGCAGGATGTAAACATTTGTTCTAATCAGGGGCCGGGCATAGTAAACATCTGTTGCACCCCCCGCAAGCACCGGTGGGAAAAGGTTACTTGCCATATTCGTCTGCGACATCTGTAAAGTTTTGACGCAACGAGAATTACGTGGATCGCCAACTTGGCTGAAGTCGGCCGGGTGAAACGCGCAAATCACGCTCGATTCGATGGAGGAGGCCTCGAAGGCGGCTCTGCGGACCTTCAGGACCGGGGTCTGGAGCGGGCATTGCAGCGGCGTTATCGTCCGTCCGAGCTGTCGGCTCGAACGGACGTCCCGTCTTGCCGCCTCCCCGGAGAACAGGGTACCGTAGCGACATGACTAGCCGGAAATGGATGCACCAGAAGGCCAACTGCATCGAAGCCACGGTGCCTCCCGGCGGACAAGGCTTCCGGTAATCGAGTGATCGAAGGTATCGAGGTCGCGGCGGCGCTCACGTTCGCGCTAGCCCTGGCCGCGGGCGTGGTCACGCAGCTCGTTGCCCGGCACATCGGGGTCCCGGGAATCGTGCTGCTCATGGCAACCGGTCTGATTCTGGGGCCGGACTTGCTCGGGGTGGTTCAACCCGACTCTCTCGGCTCGGGGCTGACCATCCTGGTCGGGATGGCGGTCGCCGTCATCCTGTTCGAGGGTGGGATGGGCTTGAACCTCGCCCAGCTCCGTCAGCAGAGCCGACCCATCCAGCTCCTCCTCACGGTCGGGCCTCTCATCACCACGGCCGGCGGCGCCCTAGCGGCCCGAGTCTTCCTGGGCTGGGACTGGAGTCGATCTCTCCTCTTCGGGACGCTGGTCATCGTCACCGGTCCGACGGTGATCCAGCCACTCATGAGACGGATCGGGGTCAAGCGGAATGTCCGAACGGTCCTGGAGGCCGAGGGCGTGTTCATCGACGCGATCGGAGCGACGGTCGCAGTGGTTGCCCTGAGCTTGGTGACCCAACCCTCGGGTGACTTGGCGGGCCCGCTTCTCCTCTTCGTGGAGAAGATCGGATTCGGGGTGGTCGCCGGCGCGATCGGGGGCCTGGCGATCGCCTTTCTCCTTCGGTCCCGGAACCTCGTCCCGGAGGGCATGGAGAACATATTCACGCTCTCCTTGGTCCTGGCCCTCTACCAGGTGTCCCACACCATCTTTCCGGAGAGCGGGATCGCGGCGGTCACGGTTGCGGGTCTGGTGGTCGGGAACGTCGAACATCGTGGCCTCACGGACCTGAAGGAATTCAAGGAACAGCTGACCGTGATGCTGATCGGCCTGCTCTTCGTGCTCCTGGCAGCGGATGTTCGGCTCACGGAGATCACCAATCTCGGCCGAGGCGCCATCCTGACCGTCCTGGCGCTGATGCTCGTGGTTCGACCCATCAGCGTGGTCATCGCCACCTGGGGGTCCGCGTTGACCATGAAGGAACGCGGGTTCATCGCTTGGGTCGCCCCGAGGGGGATAGTGGCTGCCGCGGTCGCCTCTCTCTTCGCCGAAGAGCTCACGGCAGCCGGACAGGAGGGGGGTCTCGAGCTTCGGGCGCTGGTCTTTCTGGTCATCGCGGTCACCGTGCTGATCCAGGGCTTCAGTGGGGGTCTGGTCGCCTCGATCCTGGGCGTCCGGCGCACGTCGGACAGCGGGTTCGTCATCCTGGGGGCCAACGGGCTCGGGCTCGCCCTCGGCAAGAGCCTTCGTCTCCGTGGGGCGGAGGTGGTGTTCATGGATTCGAATCCGCAGAACGTCCGTCGCGCGGAGGAGGCGGGCTTTCGTGCCATCTACGGAAACGCCTTGGAGGAGCGGCCGCTTCAGTTGGCCGAGCTCGACACGAGGGCTGCGTGCATGGGGATCACACAGAACGAGGAGATGAACCTCCTCTTCGTGAGGAAAGCCCGCGAGGAGTACAAGGTTCCCAGAGCGTTGGTGGGGATCCGGGCGACGGATAGCAGGATCAGCCCGTCCATGGCCTACGACGCTGGAGCCACCGTGTTGTTCGGTGGCCCGCGGAATGTGCAGGGATGGACCGCGCGACTGGCTCATTCAGAGGCGGAGATCCAGAGCTGGGAGTGGCAGCCCTCGAGCGACGAGCCGACCTTCCGCGAGCGGATGCGGACATCGCTCGGCGAGGAAGGGGCGGATCGATTTCTACCCATGGCGCTGGAACGTGGTGGAAGGCTGCTGCCCCTGGACGACCAGTGGGAGCCTCGACGGGGCGACCTCGTGTTCTTCGCTATCCACTGGGACTCCGACGCAAAGGTGGCTGGCGAGACAGAGAGCCCATCGGAGCGGCTGGCTGGCTTGGGTTGGAAGCGGCGGGAGCTGCCCGATCGAGCGGAGACGGTCGATACGAGTGCCTAGCCGACTCGATTCCTTCCCCGTGATCGAGTGCCCCCAGGCGGCAGCGCTAGGGGGTGCCGAAGAGGCTTCTTCCGTCGAGATCGTCCGGGACCACGACGCCGGCCAGATGGGCGAGCGTGGGCGCGACATCGGTGGTCGAGGCGGGGCCCTCGGTGCTTCCTGTCGGAATGCCACTACCCAGGAAGACGAGAGGGACCGAGCGGTCGTAGTAGTACGGGGAGCCGTGGGTGGTCGCGTTGGAGGTGCCTTCCAGGATATTGGGGGCGTAGCGGACATGGACGCCGTAGCGGGCCGGAAGGCTCAACACCCGCTCTCGTGAGTGCGATCGGCTGAAGAGCACGGCGAAGGAGTCTGGGTGGGCACCGACGTTCTCCAGCTCTCGGTATGTGTACGCCGCGGCGACGGAGGGATGGTCGGACAGATATTCCTTGAGCCTGGATGCGAGCGCGTCGCCCGTAAGTCCGGTCGCGACCGCCTCCTGAACCGTCTCCCGTATCGCGATGCGCTCGTCGCGTGACAGTTGCCGCGCGGTCGGGTCTCTCTCCGCCAGGTGCTCCGGCACCTCCAGAACGCCGTGGTCCGAGGAAAGCGCGAGAACCCATCTACCCGGCCCGACTTCCTCGTCGAGGGTCACAAGCAGATCGCCCAGGACTCGATCCAGTCGCAGGAGGTTGTCCAGCTGCTCTCGACTGAATGGCCCGAACTTGTGTCCGATCAGATCGGTCTGCGAGAACGCCAGACCCAGGTAGTCCACGGCTTCCCGCCGACCCAGCTCCAGCTCGCGAATCGCCACACGCGTCAGCTCGAGGACCGCGACATCCGGAAAGGGTGTGATCTCGACCCGCCAGTCATTGAGGGCGGACGGGTCGGACAGGTCCACCAGATCGGACACTCTGTGGGGAAAGAACGTATGCACCCCGT
>JAHEKL010000002.1 GCA_024638345.1 Gammaproteobacteria bacterium
TCGAGCGCTTCTGGCCTCTGGCAATGTGGAAGGTGCGCTGGAGCAGCTCGACCGGGTGCTCGAGCAGCGCCCTGCATATATCGACGCGCGTCTCCATCGCGGGACTGCCCTCCGTCGCCTGGGCCGGACGGAAGAGGCCGCGTCCGAGTGGCGGAGATGTCTGGATCTCGACCCCGGCAATGAATGGGCGCGTGCCTACCTGGTGTCGATCGAAGCGGAGCGCGCGGGTGGGCTGGGGCCCCCCCGGTCGGACAGTGGGGCGCCCGAGGAATGAGGAGCGGACTCCGACTCGGCATGGCATGGTTGCTCGTCCTCTCCGGGTGCACCGCCGCGGGTTCGGAAGGGGAGGCGATTCGACGGGGCGACGAGGCGTTCGCTCGCGGTGATCTGGGAGAGGCTCTCGCGGAGTACCGGCTATCGCTTGCACAGGGAGGCGAGGATCTCGCGACCTTTCTCCGCGTGGCCCATGCGTACGCCCAGAGCGGTCGCGTCGATGAGGCACGGCAGTACTACAGCCTGGCTGTAGAAGCTGACAGCGCGACGGCGGACCTGGCGGCCTCGGACCTGCTCCGTGTGGCCCGGACGGCGATCACTCGGCAGGACGGGATCGCGGCGGCGGCGGCGGTCGAGGCCGCGATGGAGCTGAAGCCCGGCGTGAGTCTCACGGGGATCTCCCTACCCCTGGCCCGGCACTTTGCGCGAAACGGCCGTTACGGACAGGCCCTCCCCTTCTTTCAGAAGGCCGTGAGGGAGACCGATTCGGATCCGGACGTGGTCTTCGAGATGGCGCTCGCCCACGAGGAGCTGGGCGACTGCAGGAGGGCCCTCGTGTTCTTCGAACAGATTCGCAACGAGGTGTCACCGGCCCAGCGCTCCGAAGTGGACTGGAACATCGGGAACTGCTCGGCGAACCTTGCCGAGGAGGCGCGGTCCGAGGAGGACTTGGCCGAGGCGCTGCGGCTATATCGTGTCACGATCGACCTGGGAGAGCCTCGCAATCGGTTGGCGGAGGCCTGGTTCGAGATGGGTGAGATCCTGGTTGCCCGGGGCGAGTGCAGCGAGGCTGCGGCGGCATTCGATCAGGTCGGGCGCCAGGACCTGAGGGGGGGGTTCATGGTCGACCGGGCCCAGCAACGAGTCGACGAGATCCGCTTTAGACGGGGTGGGGAAGGTCCATGCTGACCCGCTGCAGCTGACTGGAACCGAAGCCAACCACGCGAAATCATCCCGAGGAAGCCATCGCCGCTGCATCCATGAGCGTTCCTTTTCTCGATCTAGGGGTTCAATACGAGGCCCTCAGGGCTGAGTTGGACGACGCGGTCGCTCGCGTCGTGGAATCTCAGCGATTCATTCTGGGGGCCGAGGTGGACGCCTTCGAGGAAGCGATCGCGGCCTATCTCGGGGTGCCCCACGCCATCGGGTGTGCTTCGGGTACCGACGCGCTCCTCTTACCCCTCCGCGCGTTGGATCCGCGACCCGACGACGAGGTGATTCTGCCGGCGTTCACTTTCTTCGCCACGGCCGGGGCCGTCTGGAACGCGGGTTTTCGGCCGGTCTTCTGCGACGTCGACTCCGCGACCTTCAACGTGACGGCCGGGACCGTGTCGGCGGTCTGGTCCGAACGTACACGTGTGATCGTGCCAGTCCACCTGTTCGGCCAGATGGCTCCCATGCAGGAGTTGAACGAGCTCGCTCGAGATCGCGGTGCCCTGGTGTTGGAAGACGCTGCGCAGTCTCTCGGGGCGCGGCAGCGAGGTGCCGGAGACGAGGGGACCTGGGTCATGGCGGGCGCGGCGGGCGACGCCGGAGCCTTCTCGTTCTTCCCGACCAAGAACCTCGGGGCCTATGGCGACGCGGGTCTCACTGCGACGTCCGACGACGAATTGGCCGAGAGGATTCGCAAGCTCAGGGTGCATGGTGGACGCCAGATGTACCGCCATGAGATGGTCGGGACGAACTCCCGGCTCGACGCGCTTCAGGCGGCGGTGCTCCGGACGAAGCTTCCCCACCTCGACACCTGGGCGACCGCCCGAGGAGAGAACGCCTGTCGATATCACGGACTCCTGAGCGGTTTGGATGGTATCGTGCTCCCAGAGACGCTGGATGGAAACGTGCACGTCTATAATCAGTACACCATTCGGGCGGAGCGAAGAGACGACCTGAGAGCGCACTTGGAGCGTCGAAATGTGGGAACCGGGGTGTATTATCCCGTTCCTCTGCATCTCCAGGAGTGCTTTTCCGAGCTGGGTGGGAAGCGAGGACAGCTTCCCGAGGCCGAGCGGGCCTGTGAGGAGGTGTTGTCGCTGCCCATCTTTCCCGAGCTCGGTGAAGAGCGACAGCAAGTCGTGAGCGAAGCGATCCGGGAGTTCTACGAATGACGGGCGATCGATGAGGATCACGCGCACCTTCATGAAGCGTCTGGGGATAGCGGCCCTGTTGCTGGTGCCTCTCGCATGCGCCTCCGTACCCGCCTACCTCGGGATGGACGCCGAAGAGCTGTGGGAGGAGGGAGTCCGGGCGTACGAGGGGGAGGACTGGGACCACGCGATCGAGGTGCTGGAGCGCATGGTCATTCAGAACCCCGGACACGCCCGAGGGCCCGAAGCTCGCATGTACATCGCCCGAGCCTATGCGCAACGTCGGGAGTACGTGACCGCGGCGGCCGAATTCGAACGGTTCCTGCAGTTGCACCGCAACCACGGTCTCGCCCCCGAGGCTTCGCTCGCCATCTGTCAGGCGTACGCCGATCTGGCACCCCATCCCCAACGCGACCAGAGCTACACGAGACAGGCCGAGGAAGCCTGCGCCCAGACATGGCTGGACTACCGGGGTCTGACCATCGCGGAGACTGCGGACTCCATTCGCGTGGTGATGGAGAACCGGCTGGCCGAGCGCGCTTTTCAAGAGGCGCAATTCTACGAGCGGTTCGTGCCTCCTTCGGCTCCGGACTACTTCGAACGGGTCGTATCGAACTATGGTCAGACCGATTGGGCGCCCAGGGCGCTGTTGGCCAAATACCGGCTCTACGTTTCATTCGGCTGGGAACCCGAAGCCGACGAGACATCGGCACGTCTGTTCGCCGATTACCCCGATTCCCAACCCGCCCGAGATCTCGCGGCCGAGCTGGGGACCGGCGTGGAGGCCAGCGCGGAAGCCGGAGTCGATCGATAGCGATGTCCGAGCCCAGGGCCGCGGGTAGGCTGGGAGTTTTTGGGGGCACCTTCGACCCGCTGCATCAGGGCCACCTGATCGCCGCGCAGGACATATTCGAAGCCATGGCCCTGGAGCGTATCGTGTTCGTCCCGGCGCGACGCAGCCCTCACAAGGAGCGGGAGCCAGCCGCCTCCACCAAATCGCGGTTCCGGATGATCGAGTGCGCGGTGGAAGGTGACGACAGGTTCGAGGTCAGCGATACCGAGCTCTCTCGCGAGAGCCCGTCGTACACGATCGATACCCTCGAGGGGCTTGCCGCCGAGCGACCTGGATCTCCACTCGTCCTGATTCTGGGCGTTGATCAATGGGCTCGTTTCGGACGCTGGCGCGCGCCGGCCCGGATCGCGGGCCTAGCGCACCTCGCTCTGATGACGCGCGCAGGCGAGCGAGCGGCCGATTCGGATCCGGGTCTGGGGGAGGACACGCCGCTGGCGTTCACCGAGGTTCCGGTGACTCGAATCGACATCTCCTCGTCACTGGTCAGGAGCCGGGTCCGCAGGGGGCTCTCGATCCGGTATCTTGTTCCCGAGGCGGTGCGTCGGATCATCGAGGACGAGAACCTGTACGTTGAGGTGCCGCGGGGGGATTAGGCGGCACTCGGCTCTTCGGTCGAGAGGTGACGCGGAACGACCGGGAGGAACAAGCCGTAAGGACCCGCGGGATCTGGGGAATCGAGCAATACATGGATATCAAGAGCGCACTGAAGAAGGTCATCGGGTCTCAGCACGAGCGAGAGGTACGCAAGCTCGGGGGCGTGGTGGCCGAGATCAACGAGATCTCCGAGGAGCTCTCCGAGCTCTCCGACGACGAGCTCAAGGCCAAGACCCAGGAGTTCCGAGACTACATCTCTGAACAAGTCGGCCCCACGGAAGAGCAGATACAGGAGCTCCGCGCGGAGAAGGCCCGCTCGACCTCGGTGGTGGAGCGGGAGGCGCTATCCGTGCGCGTCCAGGAGCTGGACCTCCGATTGGTCGAGGAGCTCGAGGAGGCGCTCGACGAGCTCCTGCCGGAGGCCTTCGCGGTCGTCAAGGAGACGTGTCGCAGGCTCGTCGGAACCGAGTTTGTCGTCACCGGTCAGAAGCTCGTCTGGGACATGATCCCCTACGACGTTCAGATCGTAGGTGCCATTTCCCTGCATCGCGGCACGGCCACGGAAATGGCGACCGGAGAGGGAAAGACGCTGGCCGCGACGATGCCGCTCTATCTGAACGCCCTGGCGGGGCGTGGGGCCCACCTGGTTACCGTGAACTCCTACCTTGCCGAGCGCGACGCCGCGTGGATGGGGGCCATCTACGGTTTTCTCGGGATGGAGGTCGGTGTGATCGACCTTCACGACCCAGGAACGGAGGAGCGCCGGGCCGCGTACCGAGCCGACATCACCTATGGGACGAACAACGAGTTCGGCTTCGACTACCTGCGCGACAACATGGTGCACTCGCTGGATCGTCGAGTCCAGCGTCCCCACTACTACGCGATCATCGACGAGGTGGACTCGATCCTCATCGACGAGGCGCGCACGCCGCTGATCATCTCGGGTCCCGTCAGCCGCGACACCCAGACCAACTACAAGCAATACCGTCCATTGGTGGACAAGCTCTATCGGGAGCAGCTGAAGATCGCCGCAGAGTTGATCGGCGAGGCCGAAACGGCTCTCGAGGAGGACGACGAATGGACGGCCGCACAGAACCTGCTGGCCGTCAAGCGGGGGACACCCAAGCACAAGCGGCTGCTCAAGCTGTTCGCCGACGATCCGTCGATCCAGAAAATGGTTCAGAAGGCCGAGGCCGACCTGATGCGGGAGAAGCGGCTCCACGAGCTCGACGAGAGCCTCCTCTTCGCCATGGACGAGAAGGGGCACAACGTCCACTTGTCCGACCGCGGCATCGATGAGCTCAGCCCGGGGGACCCGGATGCGTTCCTGATTCCAGACCTCTCCGAGATCATCGGGGAGATCGAGGATGACGAGGAGCTGTCGGACGAGGCCAAGCGGGAGCGGATCCAGGAGCTCGAAAGCGAATACGCCCGGAAGAGCGAGCGGATGCACGTCATTCATCAGCTCCTGAAGGCCTATGCGCTCTTCCAGAAAGACGAGCAGTACATCATCGGAGAGGACGGCCAGATCGTCATCGTCGACGAGTTCACGGGGCGTCAGATGGCCGGCCGGCGGTGGAGCGACGGTCTACACCAGGCGGTTGAAGCGAAGGAAGGTGTGGAGGTTCGCGGCGAGACCCAGACGCTCGCGACGATCACCATCCAGAACTACTTCCGGATGTACGACAAGCTCGCGGGCATGACCGGCACGGCCGAGACGGAAGAGAACGAGTTCCATCAAATCTACGACCTGGACGTGCTCGTCATACCGACGAATCGTCCGATCGTTCGGAACGACCGGAACGATCTCATCTTCAAGACGAAGCGCGAGAAGTACACCGCCCTGATGGACGAGATCGGGCGCTACAACAAGATGGAGCTGCCCGTTCTGGTCGGTACGACGAACGTGGAGGTGTCCGAGACGCTTTCGCGCATGCTCAAGCGGCGCGGAATCCCTCACAACGTCTTGAACGCCAAGCAGCATCGGCGCGAAGCGGATATCGTCGCCGAGGCAGGCCAACTAGGCGCGGTGACGATCGCGACGAACATGGCCGGGCGTGGAACCGACATCAAGCTGGGCAAGGGAGTCACGGATGCGCGCACCGTGGCCTGGGCCCGGGCGAAGGCACTGGACCTCGAGGAGCTCGGTCCGGTGGATCCAAACCGCTGGGTGGATCTCACCACCAAACCGGACGACCACGTGATCGAGGTCGGTGGCCTCCACATCCTCGGCTCCGAGCGACACGAGTCCCGCCGCATCGACCGGCAGCTTCGAGGGCGAGCGGGTCGTCAGGGCGATCCGGGGGCGAGTCAGTTCTTCCTCTCGCTCGAGGACGACCTGATGCGGCTGTTCGGCTCGGATCGCATCGCGAGCGCGATGGAGAAGTGGGGAGCCGAAGAGGGAGAGGTCATCACACACGGACTCGTCACGAAGTCGATCGAACGGGCGCAAAAACGGGTCGAAGGAAACAACTTCGAGGCTCGGAAGCGGCTTCTCGACTACGACGATGTGATGAATCAGCAGCGCGAGGTGATCTACGACCTTCGCCTCTTCGCGCTCGAGGGTGGGGAGGAGCTCAAGGGCGAGATCTGGGAGATGGTCGAGACCGCGATCGAAGACCTCATCGACGAATACACGCCTGTAGAGAGCCATCATGAGACCTGGGAGCTCTACGCCCTGCGGCGCCGTCTCCTGGTCGACTTCTTCATCCAGGCGGATGGTTTGCCTGAAAACGAGGAGTCCGAGAGCGACTTCGTCGACCGAGAGGAAGTTCTGGACGTGGTCCTTCCTGCCGCCAGGTCCCAGTTCGAGCGAAAGGTCGAGAGCTTCGGTGAGCACGAGGAGAAGCTCGAGAGTTGGATCCTGCTCTCGGTGATCGACGACAAGTGGAAGGATCACCTCTACGACCTCGACTCCCTCAAGGCCTCGATCAGCTTCAGGGGTTGGGGCCAGAAGGACCCGCTGATCGAATACAAGAAAGAGGCCTACGACATGTTCGTGGACCTCATGCAGGACATCCGACGGACGGTCACCAGTCTGTTCTACCGGGCACAGATCGGGCAACCCCAGACGCAGAGGCGGCAGCCTCAGCGTCTGCAGTACAGTGGTCCGGAGGAGACGGTCGGTGGGGGTGTCGCGGCGGTGGCCGCCCGCGCTCGGCCCGCACCCGGGCGGTCGCGTCTGGATCCGGTCGGGGTTGCGGCGACAGCCAGGGCCGAATCGGATGATCCGGCCGCTCTACGGACGAATCGAGGCGAAGAGCGGTCTCGGGCCCCGGTTACGGTCGCTGATGAGCCCGGTCGCAACGATCCATGCCCGTGCGGAAGCGGAAGGAAGTACAAAAAATGCCACGGACGAGCGGGGTAGGGGCGATCCGCTGATCCGACGCTGATCGGTGTGTGCTAACGTGAAGGGATGGGAGCCCACTCCTCCCCTCACCGAGCCTCCTCGTCCGTAGCGCGCGCCTCGGTGCGAGACTGGCCGGCGGACCAACGACCCCGCGAGCGTCTCCGGACGCTGGGGCCCAAGTCGCTCTCTTCGACCGAGCTCCTCACGATCCTCATCGGTTCAGGTGGCCGAAGCGGGTCCGCGACCCAGCTGGCCGATCGGGTATTGGCGTGGGGTGGAGGACGTCTTCGTGGGCTTGCATCCGCGAGCCCCACTCAACTGGAGGGCGTGGCGGGGATCGGTGAAGCCACCTCGGCGAGGCTGTTGGCCGCGTTGGAGCTGGGTCGACGGCTCGATCGGGAGGCTCTCCCGGAGCGCCCACCGATCCGGGGGCCATCCGACGTTTTCGATCTCCTGTCCCCGCATCTTCGGGACCTCGCCTACGAGGAGTTCCACGCTCTCCTCCTGAACACGCAGCATCGTGTGCTAAGGGACGTCATCGTGACGAAGGGGATCCTCGACGCATCGCTGATCCACCCCCGCGAGGTCTTTCGTCCGGCCATCGTCGAGGGAGCCGCGGCGGTCATCCTGGTGCACAACCACCCCTCCGGTGACCCGACCCCGTCGAGCCAGGACCTCGCCGTGAGCCGACAGATGATCGAGGCTGGTAGAACGATCGGTATTCCCGTGCTCGATCACGTGATCGTCGCCGACCGGGGCTGGGCCACCGCCACATGAGCTCGGGCGACCCGCCCATCGGCTTTCGGCCACCCGACCCCAGGCCCAAGTTGGCGGGCGGACAGGAGCCCACTTGGCCGTCGGGGGTAGCACACCGGGCTTTCCCGCGCCCCGCAACAGGTACACACTTCACCATATGAACCCTCACACCGAGATCGCCGCTCCGGAGAGGATTCGAGGGATCCCGCGCGACCTGGCGCGGGTCATCGAGCCGTACGCCGGTCGACTGGACGTGGAGTCGATACGTAGAGCCTACCAGGTGGCCGATGAGGCGCACCGCGGCCAAAAACGCGCGTCCGGCGCGACCTTCGTGAGTCACTCGGTGGAGGTGGCGAAGATCCTGGGACAGCTTCGGCTGGACAGCGCCTCGATCATCGCGGGGCTCATCCACGACGTCGTGGAGGACACGCTGTACTCGGTCACGGACGTCGAGGAGCAGTTCGGCGCCGAAGTGTCTTCGATCGTCGACGGGGTGACGAAGATCGGGAAGGTCCGATTTCGCTCTCATACCGAGCGGCAGGCCGAGAACTATCGCAAGCTTCTGCTTTCTATGGCCGAGGACGCCCGCGTCATCCTCATCAAGCTCGCCGATCGACTTCACAACATGAGGACCCTGGAACATCTCCCGGTGGAGAAGCGCCGCAGGATCGCTCTCGAGACGCGGGAGATCTATGCACCCCTCGCGCATCGGCTGGGAATGGCCCAGGTGAAGTGGGAGCTGGAGGACCTCTGCTTCAAGTTCCTGGAGCCAGACGAGTACAAGGAGTTGCGCAATCGGGTCCAGGCCGGACGCAGGGAACGGGAGCGCCAGATCGCCGAGTTCCAGAAACCCCTCGTGAAGCTGCTCGAGGATGCGAAGATCCCGGCGGAGGTGACGGGACGCCCCAAGCACCTGCGGTCCATCTATCAGAAAATCGAGCGCAGAGGCAAGCCGTACGAGGAGATCTACGACCTCATGGCCATGAGGGTGATCACTGACACGGTCCAGAACTGCTACGCGACGCTGGGCTTGATCCATTCCACGTGGACGCCGATCCAGGAGCGCTTCCACGACTACTTGGCCACGCCGAAGTCGAACATGTACCAGTCGATCCACACCACGGTCTTCGGTCCCGGAGGAAGGAGGTACGAGGTCCAGATCCGGACCCAGGAGATGCATCGCACGGCGGAATACGGGATCGCCGCGCATTGGCGGTACAAGGAGGGAGATTCCAAGACGGACGAAGTGGACGAAGCGCTGTCGTGGTTCCGGCAGGTCCTCGAATGGCAGCAGGATGCGTCCGAGCCCGAGGAGTTCATGGAGTTCCTGAAGATGGACCTCTTTCTCGGGGAGATCTTCGTGTTCACCCCTAAGGGAGAGGTCAAGCCGCTCCCTGTCGGAGCGACCCCCATCGACTTCGCCTTCGCGGTTCACACGGAGGTCGGTCTCCGGTGCGGGGGTGCCAAGGTGAATGGCCGGATCGCGCCTCTGTCCCGCGAATTGAAGAACGGCGATACCGTAGAGATCCTCACGTCCCCGAAGCAGACGCCCTCGAGGGATTGGCTCGCCTTCGTCAAGACGGCGCGTGCACGTCAGCGGATCCGGCACTGGATCCGGCTGGAGGAGCAGGAGCAGTCACTCAAGCTAGGGCGCGACTTCCTCGAAAGGGAGCTCCGAAAGCGCCGTCTGACCCTGCCCTCGGATTCCGAGCTCGAGGGGGCCGCCGTGAGGCTGGACCTCGGACAGTGGGAGAAGGTGCTGGTTGCTCTGGGAAGGGGGGATGTCGGGCCTACGGCCGTGATCAAGGAGCTCTATCCGGAGAACAAGCTGGAAGACGTTCCGGCCCCGCCGTCGTCCCCATTTCGCCGTCTGGCCGCCCGAATGAGACGATCGGGTCCGGGGGTGCGGATTCAGGGCCTGGACAACCTCATGGTCCGGTACTCGCAGTGTTGTCAGCCGGTGCCCGGAGACGAGGTGATCGGTTACATCACGATCGGCAGGGGTGTGTCGATTCACCGGAAGGACTGCCCCAACGTCCTGAACCTCTCCGAAGACCCCGAACGTAGGGTCGAGATCGAATGGAGGGCGGAAAAGGGAGAGCGGTTCCTGGTGAAGCTCTACACCAAGGGGACAGATCGGCGTGGGCTCCTCTCGGACATCGCCCGAGCGATCGCCGATACGGGCACCAACATACAGCACGCGGATGTGAAGGCAGTGGACGCCGGAATGGTCGGGCAGTTCGTCGTCGAGGTCCGGGACCTGGGCCACCTGAAGAAGGTCATGAGGGGGGTGGGCGAGGTGAAGGGAGTCCTGGCGGTCGAGCGCCGGGAGTCGTATGGGGACTCGGAGCTTCTGAACTTCGAGGGTGGTCGGAGCGAGTGAGGAGGCCGCGAGATCGCCGACGGTTCTTCGGATCCTGACCGATGCCCGATTTTCGAATCGAAGCGCCCTATGATCCCGAGGGGGATCAGCCAAACGCGATCGAAGAGCTGTCGAGTGGTCTGACGCGGGGAGATCGCTTCCAGACTCTATTGGGGGCTACGGGGACCGGCAAGACGCTGACGGTAGCCCACGTCATCGCGAATCAAGGTCGTCCGGCTCTCGTCATGTCCCACAACAAGACGCTGGCCGCCCAGCTCTACGGCGAACTGAAGCAGCTGCTCCCGCGCAATGCCGTCGAGTATTTCGTCTCGTACTACGACTACTATCAGCCTGAGGCCTACGTCCCCGCGACCGACACATATATCGAGAAGGACTCGTCGATCAACGAGGACATCGACCGTCTGCGTCTTCGCGCGACGTCCTCGCTCTTCGAGCGCGACGACGTGATCGTCGTCGCCTCCGTCTCTTGCATCTATGGTCTCGGAAATCCGGCCGACTACCGATCCTTGATGGTCGAAGCTACGGTGGGGGAGGACGTGGGGCGAAACGCGTTCCTCCGGTCCCTGGTGGGTATCCAGTATCGACGGAACGACCTGGCGTTCGAGCGAGGAACCTTTCGGGTGAGGGGCGACACGGTGGAGGTGCTCCCCGCCTACGAAGAGCAAGCGATCCGAGTGGAGTTCTGGGGGGAAGAGGTCGAGAGGATCACTCGATTCGACCCCCTGACCGGCGAGCTCGTCACGTCGCTCAATCGGACCGCCATCTACCCCGCCTCGCATTACGTGACGCACCGTCGGACGATCAACGAGGCCGTGCCTCTCATCCGACAGGAGCTGGCGGATCAGGTCCAGCACTTCCGGGACCGGAACCTCCTGCTGGAGGCTCAGCGAATCGAGTCGCGAACGGAGTTCGATCTGGAAATGATGCTGGAGATCGGCACCTGCCCCGGGATCGAGAACTACTCCCGCTTCATGTCGGGTCGACAGGCGGGGGAGCGTCCGTACTGTCTGATCGACTACTTCCCCGAGGACTTCGTGGTGGTGGTGGACGAGTCCCATCAGACGCTACCGCAGATACACGGAATGCACCGCGGGGACCGGTCCCGAAAGGAGACCCTGGTGGAGCATGGATTCCGTCTTCCGTCCGCGATCGACAACCGCCCGCTCACCTACGACGAGTGGGAGGAGCTGATCCCTCAGACGATCTTCGTCTCCGCGACGCCGGGCGAACGGGAGCTGGAGCTTTCGCGGGGAGTCGTCGTAGAGCAGATCATTCGTCCCACGGGGCTAGTCGACCCCGAGGTATTGGTCCGTCCGGTCAAGGGCCAGGTGGACGATCTCCTCGCGGAAATCCGGGAGCGCGAGACCCGCGGGGAGCGTGTGCTCGTGACGACACTTACGAAGCGGATGGCGGAGGATCTCTCCGAGTACTTCCAGGGCGTGGGGGTCCGGGTTCGATACATGCACTCGGACATCGATACGATCGAGCGGATGGAGATTCTTCGAGGCCTTCGACTCGGTCGCTTCGATGTCCTCGTGGGCATCAATCTCCTACGTGAAGGACTGGATCTTCCGGAAGTCTCGCTGGTGGCGATCCTGGACGCCGACAAGGAGGGTTTCCTCAGGGATTCCCGTTCACTGATCCAGACGATCGGGCGAGCCGCCCGCAACGTGGAGGGCCGCGCGATCCTCTACGCAGATCGCATGACGGATTCGATGAGGCGATGCATCGAGGAGACGGAGCGGAGACGCGATCTCCAGATCGAATACAATCGTACGCACGGGATCACGCCCGAGACCATCCGCAAGAGCGTCCAGGAAATCGAGTTCTCAACGCGGGTTGCCGATGCTCGAGCCGCCCCGGTCGCGCGTGTCGCGGATCGGGTTCGGTCGTATCAGGACGAGGTGAACGTGGAAGAGCTCGTCAAAGCGCTGGAGACCGAGATGGATGCGGCCGCGGCGGAACTCGACTTCGAGAGGGCCGCCCTGTTGAGGGACGAGTTGTTCGATCTGCGGGCCGAGCTTTCATGACGTCGGTGACCGCATGATCCTTTCGGAGTCCGAGCTCGTCCAATGGGGGGACCGGATCGGGAGAGAAGTCCAGGTCCCGATCTTCGTCGGACTGCGGGGTCAGCTCGGCGCCGGGAAGTCGGTTCTCGCCCGCGCGATCGCACGCGGGGCGGGCGTTCGAGCGGTCATTCCGTCTCCAACCTTCAACCTTCTGTTCCGCTATCCGGCCCGCGACCGGGTCGAGGTGGTCCATCTCGATCTCTTTCGGCTCCGCCGGCCC
Source organism: Gammaproteobacteria bacterium (assembly GCA_024638345.1). Lineage (GTDB taxonomy): Bacteria > Gemmatimonadota > Gemmatimonadetes > Longimicrobiales > Gaopeijiaceae > JAAXGI01. The sequence continues at coordinate 12,582 of JAHEKL010000002.1, forward strand.
GATGAGCTGTGGGAGCTGGGTTGGGAGGAGCTGGGGCTGGGGCCCGAGATCGTCTTGGTGGAATGGCCGGAGCGGGCGGCTGGGAACCTGCCGGAAGACCGATGGGACGTGCACCTGTCGGCGCCCGAGTCCGGGTCACTCGTGCGGACGGTGGAGGTCCAGCGGATCGGTGCGCCTCCGCATCTTCCTGGTTACCCCGTCTCCCTGGATACTGCGCAGTGACGGAATCTCCGGTGCTGCTGGCCTTCGACACCTCGACGACCACGGGGTCCGTGGCCGTAGCGCGGGGCGACCACGTGGTCGCGCGCAGATGGCTGCTCGAGCGCCGGGAGCATGCCTCGAGGCTGGTTCCCGAAGTGGCGACGGCGCTGGAAGCGGCGAGGGTGTCACCGGAGGAAATCGATGGGCTCGTGGTAGGGCGTGGGCCGGGCTCGTTCACCGGTCTTCGTATCGCCGCCGCTACGGCCAAGGGTCTCGCAAGAGCCTTGGCCGTGCCGCTCTGGCATCACTCCTCCCTCGCGGCGGCGGCGGCCTCGCTCGAGGTCGAGGTCCCCGAGGCGCTTCTACCGAAGGCGGAGGCGAAGAACCGGGAGGTGTTCCAGGTCGCGGCGGATCGGCCTCGGTACGTCCTCTTCGACGCTCGATCCGAAAGGGTCTACGCGGCCTGCTACTGGATGCTTCCGGACCGCCTGACGACCTTGATCGAGCCGACCGGGACGACCATTACCCGAATCCTCGAGACCGGGGCGCCCGACGGGGCCGTGTTCTGCGGAGATGGCGCGGTTCGACACTCCGCCCGGTTGTCCGAGGCCGGCTACCAAGTGCTTGCGCTTCCTCTCGGTCTCCCGACCGCCGAGGGACTTCTGAGAATACACCACGCCTTGCGGGAGGAGGATGGGCAGGGGGAGATCGGCCCATGGGAGCCCGAATACCTGAGGGGTTCGCCTGCAGCGCCCCCGAGGAGCTCGCGTGGATGAGGTCGTAGGAAACCGCCGAGACCGAGGGCCCAATCTTCACGCGACCGAGCCGCCCGATCGCCCGCAGAGGCCGGTCGACAGCGTGCGGATCCGACCGGCTCGCACCGACGACCTGCACCGCATCGTAGAGGTCGAAACCGAATGCTACACCATTCCCTGGAGCCCGAGGGCCTTCCGATCGCTCCTCGACCGGGCCCATGTTCGCGTGCTCGTAGCCGAGGTGGCGGCCGATCAGGGGGGGGACACCGCGGATCGGGACTCCGAATACGGTCGGCGGGTCGTGGCTCACGGGGTGCTCTGGCACATCGACAACGAGGCGGAGCTGGCGAACTTGGCGGTCGAGCGTCGACACAGGAGGCGGGGAATCGCCGCTCGACTCCTCGATCAGCTACTCGAGGACGCGTCCAAGGCGGGAGTCGAGTCGGTCTTTCTGGAGGTTCGAGAGTCGAACGAAGCCGCGATCGCCCTCTATCTTGGTAGGGGCTTCCGTCAGGTGGGTGTGCGAAGGCACTATTACGAGCGACCTCGGGAGGACGCCAGGATCCTGAGGCGGGGCCTGGCGCGCGACGGCAACGGCCAGGCCGACTGATCGTGGGTCGGACGACCGCGAAGGAGAGCTTCGGGATGGGTGATCGGCTGTATCGGGGACGGCGTCTGAGACGAAGCGCAGCGCTACGCAGGCTCGTTCGGGAGACCAGGCTGTCTCCCGAGGCCCTGATCCTGCCCTTGTTCATCGAGCCGGGCGAAGGTGTACGCAAGGCCGTGCCATCCATGCCGGGCGTCTTCCGAACCTCCGTGGACGAAGCCCTTCACGACGCCGCCGAAGCCCGGGAGCTGGGCTTGGGTGGAGTGATGCTCTTCGGCGTTCCGGCGAACAAGGACGAGGAGGGGACGGGGGCGTGGGCCCCGGACGGCGTCGTACAGACGGCCGTTCGTGCGCTCAAGGCGGATCTGCCCGACCTCCTCGTGGTCACCGACGTGTGTCTGTGCGAGTACACCTCGCACGGTCACTGTGGGGTGATCGAGAACGGCGACGTTGCGAACGATCCGACCTGTGATCTTCTCGCGCGCACGGCGGTGAGCCATGCGGATGCCGGCGCGGATATCGTGGCTCCCTCGGACATGATGGACGGCCGGGTGGGCGTGATTCGCGCGGCGTTGGACGAGTCGAGGTTTCAGGAAATCCCGATCATGAGCTACGCGGTGAAGTACGCATCCGCGTTCTATGGTCCGTTTCGAGACGCCGCCGATTCCATGCCGTCCTTCGGTGACCGCTCCGGGTACCAGATGGATCCGGCCAACGCCGAAGAGGCGATTCGCGAGGCGAAGGCCGACTTGAGAGAGGGTGCGGACATCCTGATGGTCAAGCCGGCTCTGGCTTATCTGGACGTGATTCAGAGTGTGAAGGCGCACACCGGGGCCCCGGTGGCCGCGTATCACGTCTCGGGCGAGTATTCGGCGATCATGGCCGCCATCGAGCGAGGGTGGCTGGACGAGCGAGCGATGCTGGAGGCGCTGATTTCGATCCGGAGGGCTGGAGCCGACGTGATTGTTTCCTACTGGGCACGCGAGCTCGCGAGGCGGGGGCCGTAGGGGCCCAGGGCCTTGGGTAAACATATGAAGTCATCGCGTTGACCCGTTTTGTGGGCGCCGGTTATCTTCCCGAGGGCTCTTGATCTGAACCCGATCCCCCGAAGTGCGAACCGCGGTAGCGGCCGACCCGTCATGGACGATGGCGCGGCTGGAGCCAGTCATCACAACCCGAGGAAGCCCTGATGAGCCGCCTGGGATGCTTCGTACTCGCGTTCGCGCTCGCCCCCGCAGCCGCTCTGGCACAGGAGCCTACGGAAGCTGACGCCACGCGCGTCCATACGGTGAGAGCCGGCGACACACTGGGCGAGATCGCGCATCAGTACTACGGTACGGCTTCGGAGTGGCCTCGGATCCTCGATGCGAATCGGGATCGTCTGACCGACCCCGATCAACTGCGGGTGGGCCTGGAGCTCACGCTTCCAGGATCGACTCCTCCCGTTCGCGTGGCGGTGACGGCGGTGAGCTCGGTCCAGTCGGCGGTTTCGAGACCCCCGACCCAAGATGGCTCCATGCTCGAGGCGCGGCGCACCATGTTGCAGGCAGCGCCACTCGAACCGATGGGGACTCCGGTCGTCCCGATCACCAATCGAACCGTGTTCTTCGAGGTTCCCCAGCTCCGGCCTCGCGCTGCGATCGTCGTCCTGGAGGGCGCCCAGAGGGTGCCGGCCTTCCCTCTGTCCGTCTTTCATGCGGCTGGATGGCTCGTGCCGGCGCGGGATCGCACCGATCAGGTGGGGGAGGTCCTGGGCTGGGCCGACGCCCGGGCGGTCGATCCTAGGGAAACCACCGCGCAGCTCTACGAGGATCTGCGGGTCCGGTCCTTCAGCGAAGTCTCCGTGGGGGTGGGGGAGGAGTTCCTGGTCTACGATGTCACGCGGGAGATCGAGGGGGTGGGTGAAGTGGCGGCTCCGACTGGCAGAGTGGTGGTCCTCACGGTGGAGGGGGATCGAGCGGTCGTCGAGGTCGTCCAGCAGTTCGCTCGAATGAATGCCGGACAGCGTCTCGCGCGGGCGCGCACCTTCCCCCTCGCGGCAGGAGAGCGACCCGAGGCGCTCGCCCAGGGGATCGAGGTCCGAATCCGCGCCATGCAGGAGATCAAGGAACTGTATCTTCCCGGCGACTTCGGATTCGTCGACGCGGGGCCGGACGGTGGACTCGCGCTGGGCGACGAGCTCGTAGGGCTCTCCGACGGAGAAGGAAACTGGACCGAGCGCGGCATCGCCCGATTCCAGGTCGTCGGTCTTCGAGACGATGGAGCGACCGTGCGGGTCCTGACCGCTCTGGTGCCGAGTGCGATCCGTCCAGGACTGCGACTCCGGGTCGACCGGAAGATGCCGTGAGCGACGGGCGAGTCCCCGGGGTCAAGAAAGGAGCCGGCCAGCGCTGGCAGCAGGCGTGATACACCTCTCTGCGTTCGTTTTCTACATCGGTGCGCTCGTCCCTTGGATCTACCTGCTGGTCCGGGGGCCAAGAGGACACAGCGCGCTGATCGCATCCGGTCTGACGGCTGTCGCCGTAGCCCTCCATGCGATGGCACTGCTGGACTTCTGGCTGACCTATGGCGAGCTGCCCTTGGGTGGACTGGGTGCGGCGCTTTCCTCTCTGTCCTTCGTCGGCGGCTTGGCGTTGGTGGCGATGCTACCGTTGAAGGAGGTGGCGCGTATCGCCCTCGGCCTCCTCCCGTTCGTGCTGCTCCTTCAGGGCTCCGCACTGATCCTCGGGATCGAGCCGACGCCTTTGGACCTGGACTTCCAGGGCGCGGGCTTCGTGCTACACGTGGGACTGGCATTCCTCGGATTGCAGGGCCTGGCCATCGCCTCTGCCGCGGGGCTGCTCTATCTCATCCAGCATCATGAGCTGAAGGTGAAGCGACTGGGCCGGGTGTTTCGGTTCATTCCGGCCCTGGCGACGCTGGAGAGGGTGGGAAGGATCGGGCTCTCGGTCGGATTCGTCGCGCTGAGCCTCGCGCTGGTCCTCGGGTGGGCTTGGACCGTCCAGAATCGGGGCTCCCTGGAGATCGACGACCCCAAGGTGGTTTGGGCCGTGCTGAGCTGGGTGGTCTTCCTTGGGATCTTCGCCACGCGTAGGAGCAGAGGGACGAACGAGTACCGAAGTGCCCTGGCTGCCGTGATCGGCTTCGGCATCGTGATCGGCACGTATCTCGCCCTCCGCATCACCGCGGGCGGGACCGGGCTCTTCCTGTGATTCCTGGGCGAGCGCAAGCACCATGAGCCTGCCTTTGACGGTCGTGGGCGTCAGCCACGAGACCGCGCCGGTGGAAGTGCGTGAGCAGCTCGCCTACGGGCCGACGGAGGCGACCGAGGCGCTGGTCCACCTTCGCGAGCGCGAGGGGGTGGAGGAGGCAATACTGCTCTCGACCTGCAATCGTACCGAGGTCTACCTCTATCCGAGCGGAGATCGCAATGCGACGGAGCTGATCGGCCGGCTGTTCGCCAAGCGCTCGACAAAGATCGAGGGGGACCTGAGCGGCTACCTCTTCGAGAAGGGTGGAGAGACGGCTGTGAGGCATCTCTTCCGGGTCACGGCCGGTCTGGATGCGATGGTGACCGGGGAGGCCGAGATACAGGGGCAGGTGAGGGACGCCTATCAGCTTGCCGCGAAGCTGCCAGTTGCTCCTCCATTGGTAGGGCCCGTGCTGGGGCGTCTTTTCGAGACCGCGCTGTCCGCCGGTGGTCGGGTGCGCTCCCAAACATCGATCGGGGAGGGCGCGGCATCCGTCGCGTCGGTGGCCGTGGAGTTGGCCGGCAAGATTTTCGGCTCTCTCCATGGAAAGCGGGTCCTGATCCTCGGGGCGGGGATCACGGGTGAGCTCATCGTCGAAGCCCTGTCCCGCGAGGGAGTTCAGAGCGTAGCGGTAGCGAATCGCACCTACGATCGGGCCGTGAGCTTGGCACGAAAGCATCACGGGCAGGCCGTTCCATTCGATCGAATCGCCGATGTGCTCTCGACGGTGGACATCGTCCTCAGCTCGACGGCCGCTCCTCATCCAGTGCTGACCCGGGCCATCCTCAGGGATTCGTTCGTCGAAACGAGGAAGCATCCGCTCCTGATCATCGACGTGGCCATTCCCAGGGACGTCGATCCCTCAGTGGGTGATGAGCCCGAGGTCTTCCTCTACAACGTGGACGACCTCCGCAGCATCGTCGAGGAGCACGTCCACTTGAGACAGGATGCGGTTCCGGAGGCCGATCGGATCATCCAGAGCCACTCCGACGAGTTCAGCGCGTGGTACGCTTCGCTCGAAGTCGTCCCGGTGATCCAGTCGATGCGAGCGAGCGCCGAAGAGCAGCGACGTGCGGAGCTCGAGCGACTGTTCGGCTCCCTCAGGGGGTTGAGTCCGGAGGAGCGAGCTCGCATCGAGGAGTTTTCGCGGCGTCTCCAAAACAAGCTCCTGCACGATCCCACCACCCGTTTGCGGAAGGGAATGGCGGACGGGGCCGGCCCCGAGCTCGTGGATGCGGTCCGATTCCTGTATGGGATCGAAGCTGGTGGCGCGATCGAGGCCGATTCGGCCGAGGATTCGAGTGAGGATGGAGACGAGACAGCCGACCACCAGGAGAAGGAGTCGGAGAGATGAAGTCGGGCGAGATCAACGGAGGCTCCGACGGCCCACGCCAGGAGGTCCTCGGGACGCGCCGCCAGGCTCTGAACGTGCTGGTGACCGGTGGCGCGGGCTTCATCGGGAGCCATGTGGCCGAGGGTTACCTCGCACGGGGAGACAACGTCTGGATCGTGGACGACCTGTCCTCTGGAAGGCGAGAGAACATCCCCGCGGAGGCGACCTTCGTGGAGATGTCGATCGAAGACGCCGCCCTGAGGGAGCTCTTCTCCAAGGTCGGGTTCGATCTCGTCAATCACCACGCCGCTCAGATCGACGTGAGGGTTTCGGTGGCCGACCCCGCACTGGACGCACGCACGAACCTGCTGGGGTTGTTGAATGTGCTGGAGTCCGCCAGGAACCACGGCACGCCTCGCGTCATCTACGTTTCTTCAGGCGGAGTGGTCTACGGGGAGCCCACTTCGATTCCGACTCCGGAGACCGCCCCCAAGCTTCCGCTTTCCCCCTACGGCGTCACCAAGCTCTGCGGGGAGCTGTATCTTCACTACTACCGGAAGATTCATGGACTACAATACGTCGCGCTCAGGTATGCGAATGTCTACGGACCACGGCAGGATCCCCACGGTGAGGCCGGTGTGATCGCGATCTTTTCCAAGCGTCTGCTCGCCGACGAGAAGCTGAGCATTTTCGGTGACGGGGAGCAGACCAGAGACTACGTGTTCGTGGAGGACGTGGCGCGGGCCAACCTCTTCGCGTCCGATGCCCCCCTCGCGGGACGGGATCTGGACGACTTCGCCTTCAACGTAGGCACTGGGACCGGGACGAGCGTAAATACGCTGGCCGACACCCTCGAACGGGTGTCCGGCGCGCGCCCAGGTCGCATTGTGGAGGAGGCTCGACCGGGGGAGCTCGAGCAGAGCACGCTCGACGTCTCCAAGATCGGTTCGCGGGGATGGAGAGCAGAGGTCGAGCTGGAGGAGGGTTTGACCAGGACCTTCGATTGGATCGCAGATCGTGACCGTGCATCCAGCGGGGTGACCCCATGATGATCACCATCATGCTGCAGGCGGGTCGGGCCGTCCCTCAGAGCGCATGGGATCTCGTCTGGGGCGGCACCCTACCGACCACCATCGTTCTGTTGGTGCTGGCCGCATTCTCGATCGCTTCCTGGGTTCTGATCTTCTGGAAGTGGCGTCAGTTCAGCGGTATTCGACAGGAGGGCGACCGCTTTCTCGATGCGATCGAGCGCTCGCATCGGATGGAGGACGCGTACCGGGCCATCCTGACGCTACCCGACTCCCCCTACGGCCGAGTGTTTCGACAGGGGGTGAATTTTTTCAGCGAGCTGAGACCGGGAGGGTTGCGAGAGGGCTCGTCCGCGGAGGAGGGTCTGACACTCACCCAGCTCGAGGTCCTGCGTCTCGTCATGGACAAGGAGGAGGCCCAGGAGCGGGACGACCTGGCGATCGGTCTGACTTGGCTCGCGATCATTGGCTCGGTTTCTCCACTGCTCGGGTTGATGGGGACGGTGATCGGCGTGATGAACGCGTTCCTGGGAATCGTCGTGACAGGGTCTACCAACATCAGCGCGGTCGCTCCGGGCGTAGCCGAGGCGCTGATCACGACCGTGGCCGGTCTTGCCGTGGCGATTCCGGCAGTGATTGCCTACAACTTCTACGTGGCACGACTGAACCTCGTGATGGGTGAGATCGAGGGGTTCTCCTCCGAGTTCATCGGGACGCTGGCGAGGGAGGGCCGAGTTTGAGACGCCCCAGCATGCAGAGGGGCGATCTCGAGATGAACGCGGAGATCAACGTCACCTCGTTGATCGATGTCGCGTTCACCCTTCTCGTGATCTTCATCATCACCGCGCCGATCATGCAGGGTGGGATCGAGGTTCGCCTTCCCGAGGCTCAGGTTCAGCCGCTTCAACCGCAGGAAGAGCCGTTCGTGCTGAACATCGTAGAAGACGGAACGGTGGTCGTGGGCGAGACGCCGCTGCAGGCGGGCGAGTTCGAGGAGGCCTTCCCTCAACTCTTTGCCGCGGCCTCCCCTTCACTCGTCGTCATTCGCGGCGACTCGGCGGCGATCTACGGACGTGTACTTCCGGTGATCGCGATCGTTGCGGAGGTGACGCGCGACGCTGGAGTGCCGTGGGTCTTAGTCGCGAGGGAGCGTCTTCGGGAATGACGCTCGGAGCACGGCGGGGATGCGGCCGCCTGGGGAGCGATCTCGTCGGACGGTTTCGGTGTAACACGAACGGATGATTCACCGACCGGGGACCTGGGATCGATGATGAGCTGGAGCGGGGGCCGACAAACGCAAGGGCCGGAACGCAGCCAGCTGCTTCTTTCCGTGGGTCTACACCTGGTCCTGCTCCTTTCAGCGTGGCTGGCCGACGCCGTGACCGGCGACGAGATCGAGTACGTGGAGTACGAGATCCAGCTGATCACCGAGGCTCAGCTGGAGGCGCTCGAGTCTCCTCCCATCGTCGAGACCCCGACTCTGCCGCCGCCCGCACCGGAGCCCGAGCCCGAGCCCGAGCCCGTGATCCCGGAGCCCGAGCCAGAACCTCCAGAGCCTGAGCCGGAGCCCGAACTCCCGGAGCCCGAGCCGCAGCCGACGCCTCCACAGCCCGACGTGGATGAGCCGGCCGAAGCGACTCCGACCGCGTCCGCCGAAGAGATGGCGGTGAGGATGGAAGGTCTACGGCGCGACTATCCTCAGTATTACAATGAGATCGTCAGGGAGATAAACAGATGCTTCCGTTGGAACGGGGGAGGGCGTTGGCGGACGGTCATCCGATTCGTGATCGAGAGCGATGGTCGGATCCCCGACTCGTCGATCCAGATCTATACGCCGTCGTCGAACGGGGCGTTTGACATCGAGGCGTTCGGTGCGGTCGCATGTGCGGGTTCCGGACGGCTCGCGCCACTTCCGGATGATCTTCCGACAGATGCGCTACCAGTCCAGTTCACCTTCCAGCCGGCGTGACGCAATCGGCTGCTCGCATGCTCCGGAACCGATGAGCTCGACCGCGTACACGGTGCGCTCCGAAGCCGATCGGTCCGCGCATTCCAGGAGGTCGTGATGTCGAGATTGACGCTGATGGCCCGGACCCGTCTGGCTGTGTCGGCGCTGTCGACACTTCTCTGGATCGGCTTGGGGGCGACCCTGGACGGTGTGGCTCAGCAGGTCGAAGAGCGATTCCCAGGGGTAAGCCTCGGTCTCTCGTACGAGACCCGGGCGCTTCCCACGCTGGCGATTCAGCCATTCACCAGCGGCTTCGGTGATCCGTCCCAGGCCACCCAGGTCGAGAACATCGTGGCACGGGATCTGAGGTACTCCGACCGCTTCCAGGTCATGGATGCGCTGCCTGCGGCGCTGGTCCGGGAGGAAGTGGACTACGCCCTGTGGGATCAGATCGGTGCCACCTGGCTGGTCACGGGTCGTGTGGACGGGGCGGGCGCCGCAGCCGTTCTCGTGCTGGAGCTACACGATGTCGTGTACCGAGAGGTCGCGAGTCGGGGCCGCTTCTCGCTGGCCGAGCCGGGCTCCCCCGACTTTCGCATGGCCGCTCACGTGGTTTCCGATTCGATCGTTCAGTGGGTGTTCGACGAGCCCGGGATCGCTGCGACCCGGATCGTGTTCTCTCGGCGGATGGAAGACGGCAGCCAAGATCTCTGGGTCATCGATTCCGACGGAGAGAACCTGCGTCGCCTGACCAGTCACCGGGGCGGGGAGTTCGGCGTCCCGATCTCGATGACGCCCAAATGGTCTCCCGACGGTACGCGCGTGGCTTATACGTCCTACAAGGACGAGGGAATGCCCCGAATCTATGAGCTGAACCTCGCGACCGGTCAGGAAAAGGCGGTGCCCACTCCGCGATCCGGCGACTACATCTCACCCTCCTACCACCCTGATGGACGGTTCGTCTATTTCGCCGTGAACAGCGGAAACTCGAGCGGGATCTATCGCTACAACATCGTAGACGGATGCTGCTTCGGAAGCGTGACCGAGAGTCGGAGCGAGGACATCTCGCCGAGCTTCGCTCCGGATGGCCAGACGCTGGCCTTCAACTCCAATCGGCTCGGTGTGGGTGCCCCCCAGATCTACATCATGTCTGCGGACGGACCGGGCCGACCGGAGCTCGTCTCGCCCTACGTCTATAGCACGCCCGGATACTACACATCGCCGGATTGGTCGCCCGTCGGGAACCGGATCGCCTACCACGGACGAGTGCAGCGGAGGGGGGCGCACCAGATTCTGGTGGCGGAGCTCGACGGCCGTAACCGCGTACGCCAGACCTCACAGATCACGTTTGCGGGTGTCAACGAAGACCCTAGCTGGGCCCCGGACGGACGACACCTGGTTCACGTGGGAGTCCGGGACTACGGACACGGGCTCTTCGTGACCGATCTCCTCACGGGAAACACTCGTACGCTGGTCTCGGGGATTCGTCCGAACCCGCCGGCCTGGTCGCCTCCGCTTTCGCCGTCCATCCGCTGAATCCGCGGGCCGTCAGGTGTTTAGCCGGTGAATGAGACCATTGCGCACCACGTCACTTCAGACGTAGTTTTTTCCGGCCGGATTTGAGTTTCGGGCCAAGGTCAAGGGCGAGCGGAGGTTAGTTGATGCTTCCGCAGCTGGCGGCCTTTGCCCGTGAGAAGGCCAGGGGCGCTGGGGGTAAACCTTCTGCTATCAGGAGCATGGGATGATGTATCGCAGACTTCTCATCGTGTCTGTGGTTCTCGGGGGCCTGGCGCTGGCCGCATGCGGCAGTGAGCCTCCACCGGAGCCGCCTGCACCCGAGCCGATGGCGACCGGACCGGACATGGATTCGCTCAGAGCCTACGAGGACTCGGTTCGAAGGGCGCAGGAGGAGGCGGCTCGATTGGCCGCTGAGCGTGAGCGGGCCATTGCCGACGCGCGCGCCATCCTGGAGCAGCGCGTCCACTTCGACTACGACCAGTCCGCGATCCGATCCGACGCGGAATCGGTGCTTCGTCAGAAGTTGGCCATCCTGCGTTCGAGCCCACAGGTCCGGATTCGGATGGAAGGGCACGCTGATGAGCGGGGCTCGGTGGAGTACAACCAGGCACTCGGCAACCGTCGCGCGCAGAGCGTACTCGACTTCTTCACCCAGCAGGGGCTGACGGCCGGGGCGTTCCAGACCACCTCTTTCGGCGAGGAGCGGCCTCTCTCGACGGCCAGCAACGAGACGGCGTGGGCCCAGAACCGCAGGGTGGAGTTCGTGATCACCTCCGGCGGGGGCAGCATCAACCCCGCGCAGTAGGCGAACGTAGCAAACGGTGCTCGTCGCCCGACGTGCGCCGGTCTGGTTGGCACACCGGTCGGGCGGACCTTGCGTCTCCCGGCCGGTGTAGGCCAACCCGATCGCCACGGGGCTGCTTCCGTCCCGTGGCAGGGATGGGCACCCCACAGGAGACCCTTCTCGGCCATGAATGCCACGTCTCGTAGACGACCCCCACTCGAATCCACGCACACGCTCCAACGCCTCCCGCTCCGACGCGCATTCCAGGGGCTCGTAGCCATCTTCCTGCTTCTACCCATGGTCGGCTGCGCGACCAAGGGGGACATCCGGAACCTCCAAACGGAGATCCGTGAGCTCACCTCGCGGCAGCAGGCGCTCCTTCAGGAGTTGCGGCAGGCCCAGCGGGACCAGGACGAGTCGATCTCCCAAGTCGCAGACGACATTCGGGACTTCCGGGCTGAGACCTCTCGTCGGGTAGCCAGCATCGAGGATCAGCTTCTCACCGTGCAAGAATTGGCGGGCCTCTCGCAGCAGCAGGTGGCGAGTCTCCGCGATCAATTGGAGCGCGATCGGACGCAGCGGAGCTTCGGGCCGCCTTCCACGTTCGGCGGTCCGCCGGGGGGAGGGGGTGATCAGGCTCAGGAGGTCTACAACGCCGCCCTCACGCAATACCAGCGCGGAACTCTGAGCGCGGCCCGGATGGGCTTTCGCACGATCGTCGATCAGTACGGTGCCCATCAGCTGGCCCCCGAAGCCCGCTACTACCTGGCGGAGATCCTGGCGCGGGAGGGAAGCCTGGAGGAGGCGATCGCCGCCTTCGAGGACATCCGCGAGTTTCATCCGACCGCAGACCGAGTACCCGACGCCCTCTACCGGGCCGGGCTTCTGTACCTGGAACTCGGGGATGACGATGCGGCGGAAGAGCACTTCGAGCGGGTCGTGAACACATGGCCCGACTCCGTGGCGGCCGATCTGGCCCGGGATGCCCTCCGGAATCAGCGCTAGCCTGCAGGTCTTCGGCCTTTCGAGCGACCGGCTTCACCCAAGCCGGGCGCCCGAGCCCGCACACGTCCGCACGACCTGATCCGACATGCGTTGTCCCGAGTGCGACTCCAGCGAGAACCGGGTGGTCGACACCCGAACCAGTCGGGGGGGGCGTGCAGTCAGGAGGCGTCGCGAGTGTGCCGGCTGCGGATCCCGATTCACCACGTACGAGTACATTGAGGAACGGCCGGTACAGGTCTTGAAGCGAGGAGGGAGCTCAGAGGAGTTCGATCGTGCGAAGCTCGTTCGGTCTGTTCAAACCGCCTGCGCCAAGCGCCCGGTATCGCTGTCACAGGTCGAGGCGATCGTCGATCAGATCGAGGATGCGATCTCGCGGCAGGCCGGAGTGGAGGTCCCGAGCAACCTGATCGGCGAGATGGTGATGGATCGCCTCAAGCCGCTCGATCGGGTTGCCTATGTCCGCTTCGCTTCGGTCTATCGCGACTTTCAGGACGAGGACGAGTTCCAGGAGTTTGTGAACGACATGAAAGAGCGTGGACGCCGGGAGCAGCAGCAAAAGCATCAGTCCGAGCTACCGCTCGGCTAGACGCGTAGCTCATGCCCCGCCCGAAGACGAATCCGATGGGGGAGATGCCCTTCCTCGATCACCTCGAGGAGTTGAGGTGGCGGATCTTCTACATGCTGATCGCCATCGCGATCGGTACGATCGTAGGCTTTCTGCTCGTGCAGTACCTGGGCATCATGGAGCTGCTGATCCGGCCGATCCGGCCTCTTCTGAACGAGGGACAGCTCGCGTACTTCAGCCCGGCGACGCCGTTCTTCGTCACTCTCAAGCTCGCACTCGTCGTCGGAATCCTTCTGGCGCTCCCCATCGTCGTATACCAGCTGTGGGCGTTTCTCTCCCCCGGTCTCAGAAAGGAGGAGAAACGCGTCATCGTCCCGGCCCTGTATTTCGGGCTGGTGCTCTTCTGCTTGGGTGTGGCGATGGCCTATTTCTTCGTCCTTCCCCTGGCGCTGATCTTCCTCGCGGGATTTCAACAGCAGTTCCTCGCGCCAACCATAGAGGTAGGGGAGTATCTCGGTTTCGTGACTCGGATCCTGATCGCGTTCGGTGCCGTCTTCGAGCTGCCGGTGGTCATCCTGATCCTCTCGGTGCTGGGCATCGTCACTCCCGAGTTCCTTCGGACCAAGCGAAGGCACTCCATTGTGGCGATCACGGTCCTTGCATCTCTGCTCACGCCCGGCGACCTCGCATCCACGTTCTTGATGATGGGACCGATGGTCCTCCTGTACGAGGTCAGCATCTTCATCTCCGCCGCGATCTACCGCCGAAAGGAACAGGGCCGGAGCATCCTGAGCCCGTCTGAGGAGCCACCGGCCGGCGCAGTCGGGGCTGAGGGCCCGTGATCGGCTCGATCCCGAGGACGGTTCTGACAGGCGCTCTGGTCGTAGGCAATGGAATCTTCGGTTTAGCCGCACCCCTTACAGGACAGACTTCCGCTACGGAGGACAGTCGCCCCGACTCGATTCGGAGTTTCGTGCTCGACCGGATTCGGGCAAGGTCGATGCCTGCCGAGGCGCCCGACTCGACGACCGCCACGATCGCCACGACCGACTCGGTACCGGGTCGACCGCTGGGCCGCGGAGCCCCGAGCAGACCCACCGCCGAGGGCCCGGTGGATCTTCCCGCGAGATCGGACTCGGTGATGCGGGCTCTCGCGCAGCTGGAGGGGTTCACTACGGCCAGCTACCAGGGGGATCGGGCCGACTTCGATGCCGCCACGAGACGCCTCATCCTATGGGGCACCGCGGAATCCAGAGCCTTCTTTTCGGGCAGCGGGGGACGAGTCGAAGCCGACACGTCGATCACCTACGAGGACCTGCAGGGCAGGGTGCGGACGACCGGTCGATCTGATCTCACTCCGAGCACCGGAGAGCCTCTCAGCGCGGAGCGTCTGATCTATGACCTGCGGGGGGCGCGGGGAACCGCCCTGGGCGCCGAGACCACTTACTCCCAGGGTGCGCAGTGGATCGTGCGGGGCAATCTGGATTCGGTGGAGGAAGATCTCCTCTTCGGGAGTTCTGCCCGGTTCACGACGTGTGATCTGGACGATCCCCACTCCTATTTCCAGGCGAGCGAGCTCAAGGTCGTCGGCGACCAGGTCCTGGTCGCTCGCTCCGTCCGGATGTACATCGACGATGTCCCCGTGCTATGGCTTCCCTTCATCGCCCAGAACCTGGGCAGTGGACGCGTGAGTGGCATCCTCACGCCCACCTTCTCGATCAACGACATCGTCCGAACGTCGTCGGCCTACAACCGACGTTTGTCCAACGTCGGATACTACTGGGCGATGAGCGATTACTCGGACATGACCGTGGCGCTCGACTGGTTCTCCAACAACTACCTGGCTCTGCAGGGTGGAATGAGGTACCGCTGGGCGCAGCGGTTCCTCGAAGGCACCGTCAACGTCAAGCGCTACTGGCGGGAGACCGGCCGGACCGAGCTGGGCTTCGACACGAATCATCGTTGGGACATCTCGGAGAGCACCGGCCTCAGGGCTTCGGGGCGGTACATCTCCAGCTCGAGCTTCGTCCGCCAGAACTCCTTCGACCCTCGCGAGACCGTTTCGACCATCGATTCGGATGCGAATCTGAATAGGAGGTTCGGGTGGGGCCAGCTGACGGTGGGTTCCAGTCGGAAGCAGTATCTGAGCGAGGAGCGCACGGAGACCACCCTTCCGTCGGCGAGTCTGTCTCTGTCCACCCTCACCCTTTTAGGGGCGCCGCCACAGACGGCGAGTTGGTACAACAACGTCTCCGTCAGCGGCTCCATGAGCTGGGATCGGCGTCTAGCGGACAGGCCGACGCAGCCGGACAGCACGTTCAGTTTCGGACAGGCGTCGGAGGTCCGCACGGCGGGTTCGGCCAGGGGGAGTGTCAGTCTGGGAGATCTGTCCCTGCGCGGTGCTTTCTCGACGAAGGAGAGCGTGTTCAAGGACGTGCCCGACCTCCTCCTGAACCCCGTCGATCCGGATCCCCTGGGGTTGGAGGCCATGGCAGGCAGGAATGAGTTCCGGTCGGGCGGCGTCTCATGGAGTGCGGGACTGTCCTACCAGCAGAGACTGATCGGGGCGACGACGCTCACCCCCAGCTTCTCGGTCGAGGGAAGCATGCTGCGAGTGGACTCTATCCCCGAGGCTCGAGAGTTCGTCGCAGGTCCGAAGCGCTACCGCGCAGGGTTGAGCTTGCAGACGGATGTATACGGGTTCTACCCGGGCTTCGGGTCCTTCGAGGCGATACGACACAAGATCACGCCTTCGGTCAGCTGGTCCTACGCACCCGAGGTCCTGCCGACGGACATTCAAGCACGCGTCTTCGGTCCGACGGCGGCACGTGCCCAGAACACCTTCACCATCGGATTCAATCAGACCTGGGAGGCGAAGGTCCAGGCCGATGAGGAGACGGGAGCCGACGTGGCGGTCCCGGGCACGCCTTCGCTGCAGCCGGATTCCGTTCCAGGCGACTCGATCGGTGCCCCGAGCGCCGCACAGGCTCTCGTCCCCGGTGGGCTGACTCCCGCCCCCGGCCTAGGAGGGGATGAGGAGCTGAGCCGACTCCCGCCTTCGCAGAATGTGGTTCTTCTTGGACTGCAAACGAACGCCATCACATACGATTTGATCGAGGCGGATTCCACTGGGAACTTCATAGACGGGTTTCGGACGCTCAGTCTCACCAACCGGGTCGTGTCCGACTACCTCAGGGGCCTGAATCTGTCCTTCACTCACGAACTCTTCGACGACAGTGAGCGGTTCGAGGGAGGGACTCGGACCTTCAGCCCTCACCTATCACAGCTCTCTCTCGGCTTCGCGCTGGACCAGAACTCGGGTTTTCTCAGGACTGTCGGTCGCCTCCTCGGAATCGAGCCCGATACGGCACGTGTACCTCCGCCGACGGAACGGGAGCCCGAAGTCGTCGATCCAGCGCTTCAAACCACGCCCGACTCGCCCCTCGACCAATTCACGGGCTTCGACTCGGATAGGGTCATTCCCGGCCGGGACCCCTTCGACGCTCGACCCACTGGAGAGGGCTGGCGTGCGGATGTGAACTATTCCCTTAATCGACCGCGGGGGTCGCAGCGTGGAAGCTCGCTCCGCGCCCAGATGCTCCAAGGCCGTCTCTCCTTCACGCCGTCCGAGAGCTGGACCGTCGATTGGTCGACGTCGTATGACGTCGAGGCTCGGCGCTTCAACGACCACGTCGTCAACCTCCGTCGTGACCTGCACGAGTGGGAGGCACGCTTCGGCTTCGTCCAGACGGCGACCGGCAACTGGTCCTTCCAGTTCGAGGTTGCCCTACGCGCGAATCAGGACCTCCGGTTCGACTATCGCCAAAGAAGCCTCGACCGTTTCTGAGTGGTCGGGCAAAGGGCCTCGAGGTGTGTCGAGGCACTCCGGCCTGTCCTGTTTTGGTGACAATCGGCCTCGTCGTGAACTGTCAGGCATAGCTGTGCTATCGCTTTCACGTATAGCGACTTAGGCGATCATTGGTGAGCCCGGCACAGCTTCTGCTCCAATAGTTCAGTCCAGCAGCACCGTCGCTGCACGGATCTGTGCAGCTTCCGCGGTGGTGACCGGAAGCCTGAGGAGCCTGAATGACGACGAACCGTGGTGACATGCGACGTGTCAGGGAAGCATTGCTCTCGATCCTCCTATCGGTCGCCCTCGCGGGCTGCAGCTCGAACGAGGTCGTTGCCGTGGGCGATGCCCCGGCGCCCCCGGAGAGCTTCGAAGCGTTCTACTACGCGGGCGCAGTCGAGCTTAGCTGGGCGTTGGGGCCGGCTTGGAACGGCGAGCCTTTCCGCATCTGGGGAAGACGGGTTTCGGACAGCCAATTCTTCCTGGTGGCCGAAGTGACGAGCTGCGCGGAGGGTCTCTGCTCGTACTCCGACACGAACGTGGCTCCAAATGTGACCTACGTGTACTTCATCACCGCTGTGAGTCGGTCCGGCGTGGAAACTGCCTCCGATGATCGCATCGAGGTCTTCGTTCCCGACCCCATTTCGCCGGCGGCACCGGGCAACGTCGATGTGATTCCCCTCGACGGCGCTCTCTACCTGACCTGGGACGATACGAGCCGGCTGGCGGACGACTTCTCGTTCTATCGCGTATACTTCGACTCGGGGGAGGGCTCCATCTTCCTTCTGGGTGAGACCGACTCGGAAGGATTCCTAGACTCTCGCGTCGAGAACGGAAGCACATACGCCTATTTCGTGACTGCACTCGACGACCTGGGGCACGAGAGCGCCGGTACCGCATTGGTCGAGGGCACTCCGCGACCCGACTTCCACGGCGAGCTCCTCTTCGCGTTCAGCGATCAGCCCGACCTCTCGGGCTTCAGGTTCCAAGACACCGACTCGACCAACCCGATCCTACCCGGAAACGATCCGAACCGAGACTTCCGGCTCGAGTTCGACGGTCAGAGATGGTGGCTGGCTCCGGGTCCCGGGGTGGAGGTCGCGGACGAGTCGTTCTTCACGACCGCCCTCCGCTGCGGGCCCGCGGCCGACCCGGGCTGTCTCGACGTACGTTGGGCGCCGCAGACCGGATACAGCTCCGCGGCGACCGAGCTCGCGACCGAGTTCTCGTTCGCGATTCGCGTTCCCGTCACGGGGGGGTGGAACTACGGTCTCGTTCGGGTGACACACTTGGGGTTCGCCCAGGACGGCGCCATCGCGATCTTCGACTGGGCGTTTCAGCTCCAGACCGACAATCCGAGCCTCCTGACGGGGAAGAGCTGACGCTCGAAGGTCCCGGAAAGCCGCCACTCCGGCCCTCCAGAAACCCTTGCGGCATCTCGCTTGTTTCGGGGTAGAAGCCGCGCTATCTTCTGGCCCATGGTGCCCGTTCTGGAGGCGGTACCCAACCTCAGCGCGGGCAGAGACCGGGCGCTCGTGGACAGGTTGGTCCACGCCGTATCCTCGACGTCGGCCGAGCTCTTGGATGCCTCCGCCGATCCCGACCACAATCGAGCCGTGCTCACCTTCGTCGGGAGTCCGGAGGCAGTCGAGGAGGCGGCCGTCGCGGTCGCGCGGGTGGCGGTCGAGGCCATCGATCTGAGAAACCACTCGGGCGTGCATCCGAGGATCGGAGCGCTGGACGTGCTGCCATTCGTCCCGCTCGTCGGCCTCACCATGGAGGACGCTCGGGCTTCGGCCCGGCGGGTAGGGGTTCGGCTCGCGAACGAAGTCGGAGTGCCGGTCTTCTTCTACGCGCAGGCGTCCGATCCTCGAGGCAGGGCTTTGGCTGAGCTACGTGCAGGGGGATTCGAGTCCCTGGTCGACGGCTTCCCTGCTGGGCGGGACCCGGATGTGCTGCCCGAAGGGTGGTCTCATTCTGGAATCCATCCTACGGCCGGTGCGGTGTGCGTTGGAGCGCGACCCCTCCTGCTCGCCTGGAACGTCGAGATCGACGGGCTCCAGGAAGAAGAGGTCCGGGCGCTCGCCACCGCGCTCAGGGAGCGGGACGGTGGGATCCCGGGGTTGCGCGCGCTGGCTTTTTCGCTTGCTTCCAGAGGTCGCCTTCAGTTGTCGATGAACTTGGAGGATGTTCGTAATCGTCAGCCGTTTCGAGTCTTCCGTGACGTCGAGGAGCACGTACAGTCCGCCGGTGGAAGGGTCGTCCGGACCGAGGTGGTGGGCATGTTGCCGGATGAGCTGATCTTCGAGGCCGGGGCGGACCGAATATCTTTGCTGGACCCGCACCCCTCACGGGTTCTATCCTCCCGGGTAACTGCTCACATCATGAGGCGTGCGGGAAGGCTGGCCGAGGAGCTGCTCGAGTCCGCTTCGAAGGCGGGCGAAGGCACTTCTATGGAGGTTCGCGAAGGCCTGGAACGTCTCAGGTCGGACCTGTTGGACTCGAGCTTTGGGAACGATAGCTGATGACCGTTGAATCCCTGAAGAAAGAAGCGCGGCGCCACGAGCAGAGAGAGGAGTGGATCAAGGCGCTCGATCTCTACCTCCAGGCGATCGAGGCTCAGGCAGGCCAGGACGAGCCCGACATCGCTCTCCACAACCGCGTCGGAGACCTTCAGGTGCGGCTCGGCGACAACGAGGGCGCGTTCGATAGCTACGAGCGTGCGATCGGACTCTACCTTTCGGCCGAGCTTCCGAACAACGCGGTAGCGGTATGTCGAAAGGTCATCCGTCACGACCCCGAGCGTCCGACGTCCTATCTGAGGATGGGGCAGATTCGCGCTCAACAGGGCTTCATCGTCGACGCACGGCAGCAGTTCATCACCTATGCGGAGATGATGCAGGCCCGTGGGGAGTCCGACGAATCGTTTCGCGCCCTGGAGGAATTCGTTGCGCTCGCCCCGCAGGACATCGACACGCGCGTCTTCCTTGCCGAGCAGCTGATCGCGAAGGAGCAGAACGAGGAGGCTCTCTACTACCTCTCCGAAGCGTATCGGGCCGCAGCGAGTCAGGGGCAGCAGGATCGCGAAAGCGAGATTCTGGAGCGTATCCACTCCATCGATCCGGATCATCCCGTGCCGACCGCACTCGAGACGGCTTCCGAGGAACCGGACGCCTTCCTCTCCCCTCCCGCGGACGAGCCGATGGACCTGGAGATCACATCGTTCGGAGAGGTTACGCTATCGGACGAAGCCGTGACGAAGGCGGGGTCGGACGCCCTCGAAGCGTCGGGCGGTATCAGCCTGGACGATTCCACGAGCTTGGCGGAGGACCTCGAAGTAGAGCTCGACGAGGAGTCCGAGGGGTTCGAGGGCTTGGAGATCACGAGCTTCGGTGTGCTCGACGAGCAGGAGGAGGACGAAGAGGACGTCCGGACGGGGGTCATCGAGGGCCTGGAGTCCAGCGGTCTCGACGACGAGGAGTCTACGCTTGAACGGGACGCGCTCGATCTCGGGCAGGAAGCGGATGACGGCTTGGAGGAAGAGGAG
>JAHEKL010000102.1 GCA_024638345.1 Gammaproteobacteria bacterium
ACCTCCGCGTACTGAGCCGGCTCCCCCACGTAGTTGTGCAACCACAACGTCTCCCCTCCGTCCCTCATCATGAAGGCTCCCACCCAGTGAAACCGGTCATCGGAGCCCGCAATGGTCTTCACTGCATGGCGAAGCAGCGCATCGGAGAGAAACCCATCGTCCCTCATCTGCTGCAGGTCTTTTACGAGCTCGTTTGCATCCAGCATCAGTGGTTTGTCGGATCCTTTCGGTCGGGTATCGGGGTCCGGGGGTTACGCCAGGATTCGAGAGCCTTGCGGGTCAGCGCCCCGCGACGCTCGAGCTCTTGGTGCCTGATCCGGAGGAGCCGTTAGTTTAACCGTCGGCGAACGAGCCAGTCAACGCGCCGAAAGGCAGCACGAAAGCACAGGTCGTCTCGAGGTTCTGAGCCCTGGGAAGCGCTATGGGACCAAAACGATTCAGTGTGGTCGCCTGGGGAGTACTCGGCTACTCCCTCGGCGTGATCGTGTGGGGCTACTTCCTGCGCGTGTCGGAATCGGGAGACGGGTGCGGCACCGACTGGCCTCTCTGCGACGGCGCCATCGTTCCTTCTGCGGCCGAGTTCCCCACCTGGATCGAGTACACCCACCGCTTGTCCTCCGGCCTCGCCCTCTTGCTCGTCGTCGTCATGGCGTTGTGGGCCCGTTCGCTCTTTCGACATGGACACCCGGTGCGAACAGCGGCAGCCGCTTCCCTCTTCTTCACCGTGACCGAATCTCTCTTCGGAGCGATCCTCGTGATTCTCGGATGGGTCGCGGGCGACGTCTCGACCGGCCGCATTCTGATTCGGCCGTTCCATGTGACCAATACCTTCCTGCTCATGGCGTCGCTGGGTTTGATGGCCTGGTGGGCCCACCGAGGGGTTCAGCGCCTTCCAAGCTTCCTGGAGCCGCCGACACGCGCAGTTCTCCCCGCCGGATTCGCGCTGCTTCTGGTGGCGGCAACCGGTTCCTGGACGGGGCTCGCCGGAACCGCTTTTCCTGTCGAGTCGGTGGGAGAAGGGATCGGGCAGTATCTGGAGCCCTCACACCTGCTGATCTATCTGAGAACCGTGCACCCCGCCGTGGCGCTGATCACCATCATCCTCCTCTTTCGGATGGCCTCGGTCGTCCGCTCCAGCAGCGGCGATCCTGTCGCCCGGCGACTGTCCGCCATCGTCCTGTTCCTCGCCGGCATCCAACTCGCTCTCGGTCCGCTCACGATCGTCCTGCTCCACCCCACCGCGCTGCGCCTGGTTCACCTATGGACCGCAGATCTTCTCTGGCTGAGCATCCTCTTCCTGGGATCGACTCTGGCCGAGGGACCCGGCTCTACGTCTGAACGAAGCTACTATCGGACCGGAGACTCCGAGCGAAGCCCGCGAGAAGCCGCGACGCCCTGACGAGGTCCTCCACGGACACGATCTCGTTGGGCGAATGCATGTATCGATTGGGGATCGAGATCAGGCCCGTTGGCACTCCCGAGCGCACCAAGAAGATGCCATCTGCATCGGTTCGACTGGCTCTCGGGGCCGCCTGAATCGAGTACGGGATGTCCTCCTTCTCGGCAACCTCGACCAGACGATCGAAGATCAGGGGATGCATCGCGGACCCGCGGCTCAGCACGGGTCCCTTCCCGATCTCGTGCTCGCCGAGCTCCTTCTTGTTCGCGTCAGGCACATCGGTCGAAAAGGTTACATCCACCACCAACGCCACATCGGGTGCCAGGGCGAAGGCGGACGAGCGGGCGCCCCCTCCGGTGAAGCCGATCTCCTCCTGAACGGTCGCGACCGCGACGACACCCGCCTGCTCGGCGGGCGCGTCGGACAGAAGCCTTAAGGCTTCGAGCACCACGTACGCGCCGGCTCGATTGTCGATCGCCCGCGAGGCGATGCGGTCCCCGGCCAGTCGCAGGAAGCCCGCGGCCAACACGAGGGCATCGCCTACACGGACTCCCAGATCTCGGACCTCGTCCGCGGAGCCGGCGCCCAGGTCGACCCAGATGTCCGTGATTTCAGTGACTTTCTTTCGATCATCGGGCTTTATCAGATGGATGGGCTTCTTCCCGACGACTCCCGGGACGTCTCCTTCGCTGCCCATGACCCTGACACGTTGGCCGATGAGCACCTGTGGGTCCCAGCCTCCGATCCCGTCGACGTAGAGAAAGCCCTTCTCGTCGACGTGCGTGATCTGAAGACCGATCTCGTCCACGTGTCCCGCGAGCATGAGCCGTGGGCGGCGGTCGACCCCCATCTCCGCGAACGAGTTCCCATGGACGTCCGACCAGACCTTCTCGCTGAAGGTCTCAGCCTCTGCGCGCCAGACCCTGGCGGGTCTCGACTCGAACCCCGAAGGCCCCGGCTCCTCCAGAAGCCGCTCCAAGAACTCCCTGGAATCCTGCATCTCGGTCTCCCTTGTCGACCCGTCCATCCCGTCGTCAGTCCTGAATGATCTCACCCGGGCGCGGCGGCTGTCCATCGTCCGAACGGTCGTGCTCCGGTTCCGGTCCCCTCGCGAACCCGAACCCGAAACCCGCGTCGACGCCGTGGGTTTCCAGACTTCCGTCGGATTCCCCGCCACGCGCATCGGAGGCGTTCGTTGCTCGGCGCTCCCAGATCGTCATGCTAAGGGCGCCGCTGGCGATCAGAGCCTCGAAACGGCGCTGCGCCCAGCGGAAGATCAGCTCTCTCGTCGGGGGCAGCAGGAGCACGAATCCCACCAAGTCGGTGAGGATTCCTGGGGTCAGAAGCAGCGCGCCTCCAACGAGCACGGCCGCGCCTGAGAGCAGGTGACGCGCGGGAAGTCGTCCCTGAGCCAGCTCGGTCTGGAGTCCTACGAGTGCCCGCGTGCCTTCCCGCCGGGCCAGCACGGCCCCGACGATTCCGGTGGCCGCCACCAAGGCGATGGTCGGCCAGAGACCCACGATCCTCCCCATCCAGATGAGGAGGGCCAGCTCGACGAGGGGGACGAGTACGAAGAGACAGCCAAGTCTGAAGAGCACGGCTGTGTCCCGGGGGAGGACGAGTTGAGCAGGGCAGGCTCAGCTGCGCGATGAAGTACGCAGGCTCTGGAAGATCAGGCCGGTTGCTCGGCGCTGGCAAGCTCGCAGGTGAAGATTCTGCGTGCGGCTACCCCGTCGAAACGAGCGCCGAAGGGCTGGATTGCGTCAGCCCTGCCCCGTTCAGCCCCAAGAGCTCCACATCCAGACGCGCGTAGCTCTTCGGCTTCGATACGCGACCCGCTCGGGCGTCTTCCATCACTTCCCGATACAACCTCTCCTGTCGATCTACCCAACCGGATACGGGAAACAGCTTGCCGACTCGGTCGGCCGCAGCCCGGCCCATGACTCCCAGCTTCACGGGATCGGAGAACATCTCGACCACCGCCCGGGCCAGCGCGTCGGGATCGGACCTCGGAACGAGTCGCCCTACGTCGGAGGACCCGATGATTTCGGGTACCCCACCAACTCGCGTGCCCACCACGGGAAGGCCCGCGGCCATGGCTCTCAGGGCAGCGACGGGAAACGGATCTCTGAGGCTGGGGTGCACGAAGAGATCGCTTCCAGCGAGAATGCGCGTGATTTCGTCGTCCGTGTCGTGCCATGAGACTCGCTTGTTCAGCCCACGAGCACGAACGCGTCTCTCCAGCTCGCTTCGATGCTCACCCTCTCCGACTACGACGAGCCGAACCTGGGGACCGGACTCGATGATCGCGGGGAGGGCCCAGAGGAGCACATCCACGCCGCTCTCCCAATCGTCCAGGTCCGCGATCGTCACCGCGACCTGACTGCCCGCGGGGAACTCGGCGTATCTTCTCAGCCAGATCTGCGCAGCCTCCCGCTCCTCGTGCTGGAAAGGCGCGTCCCGCGTCTCTACGCCCTGGTAGATGACTTCCAGGAAGGAGCGTGAGAATGCCCCTCCCTGCACGTACCGGTCCCACTGCGCCCCTGACAGGGCCACGACTCGCGCTCCCCAGCGTCGAAGGGCTCGGATCGCGCGCGCCTCCTCCTTGAGAAGGTCGGCTTCGCCCGTCCGATCGATACGAGCATCGTAGAGCGTGGCGACTACCGGAACCTTCAGTAGCCGGCCTGCCGCGCTTCCTACGAGGGCGGCCCAGGATGTGTGGGCGTGCACGAGATCGTACCTTCCCTCCCGGATGAAGCGCCGTACCCGCAGGAATGCTCCGACATCCCGCCTGTTCAGAGCGTTGGCGAAGTGAATGCGGGTGCCCTGCCGCTCCAGGTCGGTTCGGAACCGCGGATCGAACCGCGGGCTCAGGACCAGCAGATCCACCTTGAGCCGTTTCGGGTCAGCGGCCTTGATGAAAGCAGCGATCTGTGCGTCCTCACGCGCTCTCTTCATGGAATCGACCAGCCACAGGACCCTGAGCGGCGGGCCGTCGCCATTTCGTGTCGTCATGTTCCCTCGGATAGGTCTTCCCTCTGGGTTTTCCGGGACCGGCCACCTACACCGCGATCCACTCGTCGGACAGTCAAGTTCAGTGCATCAAGCATGCCCCTCCTCTACCAATGGAATACGCACATCGATCAGGGCTGCCCAGGGGGCTTCAAGCCCCTCAGCCAGGGGGCTTTGGCGGGGGGAGCGAGATCGAAGGCGATCCGTCATCGGTACGCGGCCGCTCGGAAATGCGAGCCCTCCAACGGAAAATTGTGCCAGTTTTCGGTAACGAGGTCCCCGAATGCCCCGTTTCCGCTGGCGCTCAGGGCGGTTCGTCGGCTACAGGGCGGGAGTATACGTGGCACGGACCATGCAACCAGCTTGGTCCGTTGGAGATCGAAGCCCTCCTCCGCCGACGATCGGTTCAAGAGCCGGCGAGACGGGAGGCGGAGCGTACAGACCAAAGTGGAGGAGGTTTTCGAATGTCTCAGGCTGCTGAAGCGCCACGCTTCAAGATGGTATTCACCTGGGGTGGTGTCGCCGTAGCCCTGCTGGGTCTCGCACTATTCATGACCGGGAGCCAGGGGATGGGTCTAATGCTCACCGTCGCGGGGATGCTGTCTTGGCTGTTCGCGAAGCGCCGCTCCCGAGCGGTGGGTGAGTCGCGATCGTAGTTGGGGGATGGGAGGAAAACTCGGGGGCGGGACCCGGCCACTGCTGACGTGGTGACCGCGGTCCCGCCATGGGTCAATCCTGAGCAGGGAGGCACATGATCAACACAGCCGACGGACCCGCGAACCAGCAAGACCTCTACGAGATCCTTCAGGTCAATCAGAGCGCCGACTCGCTCACGATCGAGCGCGTCTTTCGTCATCTCGCCAAGCGGTTCCATCCCGACAACCAGGAAACTGGCGACCCGGAGCGATTCGGCTCTTTGGTCGAGGCCTTCCGGGTCCTGTCGGATCCCGAGGAGAGGGCGAACTATGACGCGCGCTACGATCGGGTGCACACCCGGCAGTGGGAGGTTCTCGATCAGGAGTCCGCGGGAGACGATGTGGAGGCCGATCGGAGGATTCGGCTGGGTATCCTGTCGCTGCTCTACGCAGCACGCAGGCAGGACGTGCGTTCGCCCGGCATCGGCATCTACGAGTTGGAGCAGATGCTCAATTGCCCGGAGCACCACATGCAGTTCCACGTCTGGTACTTGAAGGAGAACGGCTGGATCCAGCGTCTGGAGAACGGGCTGTTTGCGATTACCGTCGGCGGAGTCGACAAGCTGGTCGAGAGCGAGCTGCCCTGGCGGCGTCCCGGTCAGGGACTCCTTCCCAAGGGCGCGGAGACACAGGACGAACAGCCGCAATCGAACGGCAACCACGACGCGGTCTCGAACGGATCGAAGTCGGGGGTCGAGCTGGAGGAAGAGCTGGCCGCGAAGGAAGCCTAACCGGCACCTGTAGCGCGAACCGCCGGCGTACGGCTGAAGGCAAGGTATGCTGTGCGGACCCGCCGCATCCTCCTGCCTTGGAGGCTAGACTCGAGTCAGGTTGCGTTGGGGCAGGGCCGATCCGGAATCTGTACCGGTCGGTAAGTGTAGTTCAGGTCGAGCATCGTCGCTCCCGTAACCTCGAAGTACTCCTTCCAGAATTCCTTTACGACCTGCGACACCTGGGTGTCCTCCCGCGCTCCGACCAGGTAGACGCAGAGTCCTCTCAGATCCGGCAGCGTTCCGGCTTCGGCCTGTTGCCGAACCCAGTTGTCTTCGGGCATCCGGGTGAGCGCCTCCAGATTCATGACCTGGTTGGCCTGGAGCATGTCGGAGAAGAGAATGAAGGTCGTTCGGTGCTCTGGATGGGCCTGCAGCTCAGCGCCTACCAGGTGAAGGGTCGAGAGGATGTCGGTTCCGCCGATGTTGTCTCGATCCCCAGCATCGCTGAAGCTCTCGATGTAGTCTCGTATGTCCTGGATGAATCGCTGCTTCGTGATCGAGTCGCGGGGCACGAACTGGTTCTGGAACTCCCGCTCGGGCACCTGTGTGGCCCAGCGCCGGGGTTCTTCGATGAGCGCCTGTTGCAGCAGCTCGATCGCCACGACGCGGTCTCCGTGGTTGAGGCGCCCGATCCGGTCGCTCGTGAGGGCACGGGCGTGCTCCAGCTCGTGGTCCTGGATACTCACGGAACGGTCGAACACGAAGACGAGCTGATCCCGAGCCGGAATATCCGTCGTGTCGCTCGCTTGGCCAGGCTGAGCCAACTCGCGGCAGCCACTGCCCACCATCAGGGTCAGCAGACCGGCGGAGAGCCCGAAGATTCGGGCTCGGCGGGTCACCATGCGGCAGTCGCCTCCTTGTTGAACTGACCTCGCAGCTCTCGGAACTTGCTGGCGAGCTCGGCCCTTTCCGCCTCGTAGTCCTCCGGGTCACGA
The DNA here is from genome assembly GCA_024638345.1 of Gammaproteobacteria bacterium. Classification (GTDB taxonomy): domain Bacteria; phylum Gemmatimonadota; class Gemmatimonadetes; order Longimicrobiales; family Gaopeijiaceae; genus JAAXGI01. The sequence continues at coordinate 6,815 of JAHEKL010000102.1, forward strand.
AGAGACAGGGACTCGGCGTTCGGGGAGAAGTCGACACCCAGATTGACGGACGACTTGAAGGCGACGATCGAGCGAGAGTCCATTCCTCGGGCCCGAGCGTTCTCTGCGCGATAGGTGGTGAGCACCGACTCGAGTTGATGCGCCATGGCCCTCGACTCCTCCGCCAGCCCTTGGACCACGTAGGTCTTGAGTGCGCGCAGATCCTTGACCACATCCGTAAGCAGCTGGGAAGTCTGGCTGGCGCACTCCTCCCCGTTCTCGATCAAGCCTGCCCGCTCATCCTCGAAGGGCGATTCGTTGAATTGCTCTCGAATCGCGTCCCGGCGATGGAAGTAGGCCGCCGAGATGGCGCACAGAACCAGGGTCATGTTCAGCAACATGATCGGGAAATTCATGCGCGCCATCGACATCGAGTACTCTCTCAGCTCGGTGGCCGCGGCCTCGAGGTCGTCGGCCTGATTGGTCAACTGGTTGGCTTGCAGGATCTCTCCGTCGACCCGGAGCCATCCCGATTGGCGCCGGAGTTCCTCGACCTGCGCCATGTCGTTCAGGTACCGCTCCGCACCCACCTCGCCCAGCTGAACCCGGGCTTCGTAGAGCACGCCCAAGGTCAGGACCAGCCCGACGGCGGCGAGCACGATCGGAACCACGTTCTCTTTGACGGACCGGCTGTGGAGCGTGTGTCTCCGCTCTTTCCGTTCGCCCTGCATCACCAAGTCGCGGAGAGAGTGCCCAAAGAAGTGTCCGAGCACGCACAGGAACGTGATCACACCCGCAGCGAGGAGGGCGGCATCGGGTCGAAAGATGATGTGCGCCGCGACCCTCTCGGCACCGGCGAACCAGCCGGTGGCCGTTTCCGTCAGCAGCCTGATCTGTGTCTCGGTGAGCGGATCCCGAGGGAGCAGCGAACCGAAGACGGGAGCATTCGCGAAGAACTCCACCAGACCCAAGAAGACGAGCGCGCCGATATAGACGCGAGTCGGGATCCCCCGACCCCGCTCCTCGCCCTCGGCTGTCAGCTCCTCGGTAATCTCCTTCTTCCGCATGGCGAAGCGAGCTCGGAGTCGGATCAGCTCGTTGGTGAGCCGGTGGAATCGATCGATTCCGATCTCCGCTCTCCCCAGGGTCTCGGCGATTCGCTCTTCTCGCTCACCCATCTCCAGGTTGAGCTTCTTGCGCTCTCTGGAATACCACCGCTCGTAGACGGAAACGCACCGGTTCTTGAGCTCGATCTCCGACTCCGCGGGCCCTTCGGTATTCGGTGCCGGTACTCCGTTCGCTGCGTCGGCGCGAGCCACGCGGCGCGCCTCGTCCCGAAGCCGCATGACTTCCGGAGTGTCCCCTTCGCTCGTCGTCTCCGGCTCGTGCCGGTTCGCTTCGGCGAACTCGAAATGGGCGGGATCTCGAGGCTCCGGCTCGACGGTCTCGATCGCCTCCAGACGCGCCTGCCAGGATGGCCTCGAATCCGACTCGTCTCCCGCAATCGACGCCGAGCGGCCGTTCGTCGAGACCTCGTCGGACTTGGTCTCACTAGCCTTTACGTGGGTGTCATCCGTCATTCGACGAGCTCCGTGATGTCGTCGTACTTCACCTCCGCCAGCTTCGGCATGTCGATGAAGTACGAGAGGCACGCGTGCATGATCAGGTCAGTGGATAGCTCCGGTTCCTGACCGAGGTATCGGGCGTGATCGCACAGATCCGCGATCAGGTCTCCCGGGTGGCAGGAGCGGGGAGAGATCCCCAGCTTTCCGTAGAAGTCGTGGAAGATGAGGTCGACAGCCGCTTCGTTGTAGTCGATGCCCCGCTTGGCGCATACCCGTCGAAAGATCTCGGCGTATTGCTTCCGGTCGGGATTGGGCATATGGATCTTGTACCGAATCCGCCGTAGGAATGCCTCTTCGACCAAGTCCGAGGGGTTCAGGTTGGTCGCGAAGAAGATCAGGCAATCGAAAGGCACC
>JAHEKL010000103.1:0-2452 GCA_024638345.1 Gammaproteobacteria bacterium
AGCCCCGGCCATCGGCGCGCCGGGCCGCGAGTCACTCGACTACGCGGGTCTCCGGAAGCACATCGACCGAACTGTAGCGGCGCTCAACGACCTGGGGCTGGGGCGAGGAGATCGGGTGGGTATCGTGCTTCCGAACGGGCCCGAGATGGCCTCCGCATTCGTCTCCATCGCGTCGGCGGCCACGACCGCGCCGCTGAATCCGAACTATCGGCGGAAGGAGTACGACTTCTACCTGGAGGACCTCGGGGCGAAGGCGCTGGTGGTCGAGGCCGGAAGCGACTCGGACGCCGTGGATAGCGCGAGAGCCCTCGGGATCGCGGTCCTGGAGCTGACCGTGCCGGACGGGGCGCGCGCCGGAGAGTTCGAGTTGGTACCCGAACCCGGATCGGAGGCGCGAACGACCTCCGCGCCCGGTGCGGCCGGATCCGAAGAGGTGGCGCTTGTGCTCCACACGTCCGGTACCACCTCGCGACCCAAGATCGTCCCTCTACTTCACAGAAACGTCTGTGCCTCCGCGAAGAACATCCGTACCACGCTTCGTCTTACTTCTGAAGATAGATGTCTCAACGTTATGCCATTATTTCATATACATGGTCTAATGGCGCCGGTGCTGTCATCATTGTCCGCAGGCGCCGCAGTAGCCTGCACCCCTGGATTCAACGCCCTCCGGTTCTACGCCTGGCTCGACGAAATCCGACCGACCTGGTACTCCGCGGTTCCTACCATGCATCAAGCGATTCTGGCCCGCGCCGCGAGAAACAGGTCCTCCATCGAGGCGGCGCGGTTGCGCTTCATCCGTTCCTCGTCGGCTTCGCTGCCTCCGCAGGTGCTCCACGAGCTGGAGGCTACGTTCAACGCCCCGGTCGTGGAGGCCTACGCGATGACCGAAGCGTCCCACCAGATGACCTGCAACTCGCTACCCCCGGGTGTCCGGAAGCCGGGTACCGTGGGTCCCGCCGCCGGGCCCGAGGTGGCGATCATGGACGACGCCGGCCGTCTGCTCGAGTCCGGTGAGATCGGCGAGATCGTGATCCGGGGTCCGAACGTCACCCTGGGGTACGAGAACAACCCCGAGGCGAACGAGAAGGCGTTCACGAACGGTTGGTTCAGAACCGGCGACCAAGGGGTCATGGACGAGGATGGCTACGTGACCCTGACCGGACGGCTCAAAGAGATCATCAATCGGGGCGGCGAAAAGATCTCTCCGAAAGAGGTGGACGAGGTGCTGATGGACCACCCGGCCGTTCAACAGGTCGTCACCTTCTCGGTTCCGCACGACAAGCTGGGTGAGGAGGTCGCCGCCGCGGTCGTATTGCGGGAGGGTGTGGAGGCTAGCCCGGCCGAGATCCGGGCGTTCGCGGCCGAGCGACTGGCCGACTTCAAGGTGCCCCGCACGGTTCTCGTCATGGACGAGATTCCCAAGGGCCCGACCGGCAAGCTGAGGCGGATCGGACTCGCCGAGCAGCTCGGTATCACCTGACCCCCTCACGATGCGAATCTGCATCTACGGGGCGGGCGCGATCGGAGGGTATCTAGGAGCTCAACTCTCCCTGGCGGGCGAAGACGTGACTCTCATCGCCCGCGGGCCCCATCTCGAGGCAATGCGGCGAGACGGTGTCAGGCTGCTCATCGACGGCGAGACACGAGTCGCCCACCCCGCATGCACGGACGATCCGGCCGAGCCGGGTCCCCAGGACTACGTGGTCGTCACCCTGAAGGCGCACCAGGCCCCCAAGATCGTCGACGCCATGCAACCGCTCCTCGGCCCTGATACGGCCGTGGTGACGGCCATGAACGGCGTTCCTTGGTGGTACTTCCACGGATTCGAGGGTCCCTGGAACGGACACCGATTGGAGAGCGTCGATCCGGGCTCGGTCCAATGGGACGGAATCGGCCCCGAGCGGGCGATCGGCTGCGTCGTCTATCCCGCGACCGAGGTGGTCGAGCCTGGCGTCGTCCGCCATATCGGAGGGAACAAGTTCACCCTGGGCGAGCCGTCGGAAGAGCGGTCGGATCGCGTAAGGACATTGGCGGAAGCGCTTGCCAAGGCAGGTCTCAGAGCCCCTGTCCGGAGAATCCGCGACGAGATCTGGCTCAAGCTATGGGGAAACCTCTCCTTCAATCCCATCAGCGCGCTGACCGGCCAGACCCTCGACGTGATCGCCACGGATCCCGGAACCCGGGCGGTGGCGAAGGCGATGATGACCGAGGCCAAGACGATCGCCGAGCGGCTCGGCGTGCGATTCCCGGTGTCGATCGATCGGAGGATCGAGGGCGCAGCGGCCGTTGGCGCTCACCGCACGTCGATGCTCCAGGACCTCGAGCGGGGTCGTGCCATGGAGATCGACGCCCTCGTGACGGTCGTGCAGGAGATGGGACGACTGGTCGGCGCGCCCACGCCCACCATCGACGCAGTGCTGGCGCTCGTTCAGCAAAAAGCCCATGGGGTCGG
>JAHEKL010000103.1:2462-8708 GCA_024638345.1 Gammaproteobacteria bacterium
TCTACGACTATCCCACCGGCCGACTCTGATCCACCACCGAAAGGGGACGGGGGCGGTGGACTCAGCCTGCCATGATCGGGACCCAGATCGTCCAGTAGATCGAGATCAGGGTCATGGCGGTGAACACCACGAGGCTGGTCCATCCGAACCAGCGCGCAAACGTGGACGGATAGAACTCCCGATCCTGCTTGGGGATGATGGTCAGGCAGTACCAGAAGTTCAAATAGAAGATGACCGGTGCCACGAAGGCGGCGAGCGCCGAAGCTACGAGGACCAGAAACACCGGGCGCTCCAAGCCTGCGATGATCGCGACGGAGGCGACCAGGGAGTAGAACATCGTGGCTCGGTAGATGTTGTACTCCGAGGACCACGTCCCGCGGTGCTCGGGCGTGATCGAATCCGAGTCGATGCCGGACAGCCTGGCCGTCGAGTGGAAGAGGTTGCGGCAGCAGGCGCCCACGATCCGGGGCCAGCCGTCGAAGTAATTGAATGCTGTCGAGAAGGTCGCCGCGAACGCACCGACCATGAATACCGTCATCATCCCGGGACCGAGGCTTTCCGTGAAGATCCCGGCGATCTCTCCCATGACCGCCCGGCCTTCGACCGGGCTCGGATACAGCCAAACGGCCGCGAGGAGCACGAAGATGCAGGCGAGCAAGAAGGAAATCACGTGGCCCTGCCTGAAGTCCCATATCCCGATCTTGAACCAGCGGTGGCAGTACTCCGAGGCGTTGGCGGGCAGCTTGGAGGTATCCACCGCCAGGTCGTGCCGGTTGGGGGCGAAGGGGTCGAAAGACTGCGCCAGCCCCATCTCCTCCATGCGGTCGCGGATCTTGCTCATCCCCTTCTTCTTGGCCTTGCCCCACTCGGATGCCTGAAGAGAGACGTCGATGCCGGTGGGCAGGAGCCCCAGGAAGGCTGCGATGATGAGCCAGGATCCGTCCGGGATCTCCACCATGAAGAAGTGGCCCATCTCCGAAAGCGGCGCCGGTTCGGCGAAGTACACCGCAAAGGTCGAGAGCACGAGGATCGCCGCTAGGATCTTGGCGCTGACCTCGACCGCCTTGTAGCGTCCTCGGAGGATGATCGTCACGGAGACCAGCGCGAGCACCAGTCCGTAGGCAGTGAGCGAGATTGGCAGACCTAGAGACTCGGTTCCCACGTAGTAGAGCACCGCTGCCGCGGCGATCAAGCGGCCCGCCTGCCCCAGTGCGCACTGGATGAGCGTGGTGATCAGCACGTACCAGAGCGGCCACTTCTTCCATGCCGTGCTGTACGCCTCGATCATGCTCTTGCCGGTCGCGTTCGTGAACCGGAAGGCCATCTCGAAGCCGTAGTACTTGAAGATGTAGGCGAGGGGGATACACCACAGGAGCGCATACCCGAAGCGCCCTCCGGCCGTGGGCGCCGTGACAAGGTGACTCGTTCCGATCCCGGTCATCATGAGGATGACGCCGGGCCCGAAGTGACCCATGAGCCCCCGAAGGCTCAGGTCGGGCGGCTCGAGATCGGAGAACGACTGGTCCAGGTTCGTCGAGGTGCTGGGGGAGTCGGTCGGATCCGAGGCCACGGCTCTACCTCTGCGCTTTCGGAAGGAGGCGCTGGCTTCCCCAGCGGGTGGGGCTCCATATTGTGGGGTCCCCGGATTCGGGGCAATGGTCGCTCGACCCAGGAGGACGGATGCGGCTGCATGCTGCGGGGCGATTCGTGGCGGTGCTCGGGGTCACGATGTCGCTCCACCTCCACCTCGAGGCCCAGATATCGTCCTCCGGTCCCGATCAAGTAGGCCCGCAGGCGAGGATCGGACTCACGTATGTGGGGGTGGACACGGAGGTCGGCCCGACCGCGGCGGCGGAGCTCACCTACCTGGGGTCGACGCCTCGCATCTGGAGGGCTGGCCTGATTGCGGGTCTCTTCACCACGACCCGTGGCGCGGTGTACGGGTACGGCGGCCTACACCTCCCCTTACCCCTTCCGTTCGGGATTTTGGCGCGACCCTCCTTCTCGATCGGTCTGTACGAGAAGGGGCGGGGGATGGAGCTGGGACACGTCCTCGAGTTTCGCTCGAGCTTTGTGCTCGAGCGGGAGATCGGGGAGCGCGTGAGCGTCTCCGCGATGCTCTATCATCTCTCCAACGCAGGGCTCGGGTTCAAGAATCCCGGGCTCGAGGCCGTGGGCTTGGCGGTCGCCGTCCCCGTATTCGGAGGGGGTCCGCCCCGTTGACGCGAGGCTCGTCGCGGAACCTGTGGGAGCGTTCAACCCTGGAGCGACCAGACCTCTCTCAGGAAACCATGATCGTCCGGTAGAAGAGCTCGTTGTTCTCCCAGCGGGTCATCTTGGTGTCGAGGTTCTCGGGCTGTGTGCGTCCCTCGGTGTCGGTTGCCCGGGAGACCAGCGTGTGCTCACCCGCGGATGGCGCTGGTATCTCGTGCGAGAAGAACGTCCAGGTGTACGGATCGCCGGGCCGCTCCAGCTCGGCTCGCTCCCAGCCTCCGCCATCGACCTGCACCTCGACCCGGTCCAGGGGCGTCCCGTCGCTCCAAGCCACTCCGAAGACGGTGATGCGTCGACCTTGGCGGGTCACCCGCGCGATCGCCGATTTCGGCCGTAACCGGGTCACCGAAGTCTCCACCCACTCCGTGCGGCCGTTCACCTGGCGGCCCATGAGGGTCACGTAGTCCTTGGCCATAAAGCGGGTCATAAGACGATCGTGGCTAAGATCAATGTTTTCAAGCCACTTGACCTGGCATACGCCGTACCAACCGGGGACGATCAGACGCACCGGGTATCCGTGCACGACGGTCAGTGGGCTCCCGTTCATCTCGTAGGCCAGAATCGGATTCCGCTCCGCGATCGCTTCGAGGGACATGGACCGGGCGAAGTTCTGCTCGTACTCGTTTCCGCGAATCTCCTCGGTCCCGGTGTCGGCAGCCCAGAAATGAACTTCGCGGGTGTCGCTGAGGACTCCGGCCTCCTCCAGTAGAGGCCGGAGCTCGGCACCCGTCCACGTGGCGTTTCCGACCATTCCGTGGTACGTGCCGCGCGAGTTGCCTCCGCACTCGAAGACAGTGGTTCTCTCGACCCGGGGTCGGGCTCTCAGCTGGTCGAGCGTCAGGGTGATCGGACGTTCCACCAGTCCAGTGACGCGGAGCCGGTAGCTCGAACCGTCGAGCACCGGGTAGCCGTAGTGAGCGACCACGAAGAAGTCCTCGACGGGCGTGATCCACGAGTCGACTTCCCGCAGGTCCTGCGCCCTGAGGTTCTGCCCCGGGAACTCCTCGGGACCCGTGGCCCGCATCCCGTTGAATCCGTCGGGCATGTCGGTGAACGGTACGACCGCGTCCTGCGGATGGAACCAATGGGAGGGCCATCCGGGCACCGGGGTGACGGCCATTCCGACCGAGACGATCCCCAGATGCTTGAGAATGTCCCTGCGAGTCATGGTGCCTTCGAAATCGGCGGGCGAAAGACGCACTTTCATCGGAGTCTCCCGAGTGGGGGATTCGGCTGGGCCAGAATAGGCGGTGCGGCGGCCACCAGGCAAGGATCGGGGCCGTCCAGGAAGGACGTGCACCCGGGCCCTTCGCTGCGCGAGGTTGTTGACGCATCAACGGATATTGATATATCATGATACCATGAACATCAGCACGCGTTCGAACGACGCCTTGGTCCGGCGGTTCCAGGCGGTCGCGGAGGAGACTCGCCTACGGATCGTCCAGCTCCTCTCGCACGGGGAGCGCTGTGTCTGCGAGCTGCAGGGGGACTTGGGAGCGGCTCAGTCGAGGCTCTCCTTCCATCTGAAGAAGCTGAAGGACGCGGGCGTGGTGTCCGACCGAAGGGTGGGCCGCTGGGTCTACTACGCGCTCGTCCCTGAGTCCCTGGAGGAGATGCGTTCATTCCTCGGCGAAGTGAAGCCCGAGACACCATGGGCCGGACGGATGGGCGGAGGAGGAGAACCGTGCTGCTGACTGGACCGACCACAGACCGGACCGAGCGGGAGGCCCGTTCTGCCGGAAGGCGTTGGGCCTTTTTTTTCGACTAACCCATCAACCAACGTTGATATGGAGGCGATGATGAGCACCAGGATCGAGCGGGAGAAGAGCCGAGCGGTGCGGGTGGCCGTCGAGACGAAGTACGCGGAGGCGGCGCGACGCGCGGCGCGGGGAGAGAACGCGGCATGCTGCGGGCCCTCCTGCGGCTGCGGGGGGGACGAGATCGACCCGGTCAGCGGTGATCTGTACGATTCCGAGACCCTCTCCCGTCTCCCCTCCGCCGCGGTAGCCGCCTCTCTCGGTTGCGGGAATCCGACTGCGCTCGCAGAGCTCACGTCGGGCGAAGTCGTACTGGACTTGGGAAGCGGAGGGGGGATCGACGTGCTCCTCGCGGCTGCCCGGGTCGGCCCGGAGGGTCGGGTCTACGGATTGGACGCGACGGACGAGATGATCGAGCTGAGCGAGCGGAACGCCGCGGCCGCGGGTGTCGAGAATGTCGAGTTCCTGAAGGGTGACATCGAGCGGATTCCTCTTCCCGACGACAGCGTGGACGTCATCATCAGCAACTGTGTCGTAAACCTGGCCACCGACAAGCGGAAGGTACTCCAGGAGGCTCACCGGGTCTTACGTCCGGGGGGTAGGTTCGCAGTTTCGGACGTGGTCGTGCGTGGATACCTGACGGACGAGGTTCGCCGCAGCCTGGAGCTGTGGGTCGGGTGCATTGCGGGGGCACTCGAGGAGTCGGAGTTCGAGCGACTCCTACTCGAGGTCGGTTTCGTGGAGCCGAGCTTGGAGACCACACGAGTGTACGATCCGAGCGACGCCCGAGGGCTGCTGTCCGAAGCGGGTCTGGAGGCGGAAGACACGGTTCGAAACGTGGAGGGTCGTCTCGTGGCGGCATTCGTTCGCGCCGTGAAGCCCGAGGCCGGCGAGCACGGAGCTGTGTCCCCGGAGTCGTCCGAGGATCCGGCGTGCTGTGCGTCCCACTGCTGTGGCGGGGGACACGAGGGAGGCGACCACGAGGACGGACCGTGAGAGCTTGACGTCGCGGGGGAAGCTTCGTGATCGTAGGGTTTACTTCCAGCTCGACGAGTGCTGATGAAGAGTCGAAAAACACGATTGCTCCGCGGAATGTCGTTCGTGGTTCTGCTGACCTCGCAGGGGGTCCTCGCGTCCTGCGGCGGTGAGTCCTCCGGAGAGGAGGGCAGCCCCGAGATCGAGGCTCGGGATCCGAACCGGCCCGGCCTGTTCGAAATCGGCCCGAACCGCTACGAAGCGGTCATCGTGGCCTTCGAGGGTGGCTTCGATCCGCACGAGCTGACGGTTCCGGTCGGTGCCGAAGTCCACTTCCGCGTCCGCTCGGCCGATCTGGTTCACGGGTTCCTGATCGAGGGCACGGGCATCGAGTTCGAGGTCGACCCACTCGAGCCCATGGAGGCGTCGTACACCTTCACGGAAGCCGGGGAATACCCGCTCTTGTGTCACGTGTACTGCGGTGGGGGTCACCCCTCGATGCTGGGTAAGGTGATCGTCCGCTAGGCAGGAGCTCGGCGAGCTCACCCCCCTCGAGAAGTGCCGTCCGAAGCCCCGGCCGGTGGGGAGGTCACGGCGGCGCGTCCGTGGCGATCGTTCGGCCTGTCGCGCGTCGCCTGGGACGGGGTCGGATTGGAAGCGAAGGCGAGTTCAGGTGCATGTGCACGAGACGCACGGCCATGGCCCCCTCGCCAACCGCGGAGGCGACTCGGGGCGTCGATCCGTGCCGCACGTCACCGGCGACGAAGATGCCCGGGACGCTGCCCTCCAGCCAGAGGGGATCTCGTGGTGCGTTCCAGCCTCGCGGGCGCTCACCCCCTCGCATCAGATCGGCGCCGGTGAGAATAAGACCGCGGTGGTCTCGCTCGAGCGACTCGCCGAGCCAGTCCGTCTGGGCCTGTGATCCGATGAAGACGAAGAGCGCCTCGGTCGGGACCGTCTCCGACTCACCAGTCGCAGAGTCCAGAAGAGTCAGCTCCTCGAGATGATCCTTTCCTCCGACCCGCGTGACGCTCGTACTCGTCCGGACCGCAATGTTTTCGGTCTCCTCGATCTGCGCGATGAGATATTGCGACATGCCCTTGGCGAGGCTGTCACGCCGGACCAATAGAGTGACCGAGCGGGCGTGTCCGGACAGGTACATGGCAGCCTGCCCGGCCGAGTTGCCGCCCCCCACCACGAAGACGTCCTTTCCCCGAACCGACCCCGCTTCGGGAATCGC
>JAHEKL010000104.1 GCA_024638345.1 Gammaproteobacteria bacterium
TTCGGGATCCTTCGGGACTCGTCATCGAGCTCGTCGCGAACGGAAACGACCCTCGTACCCCCTGGGTGTCCAACGGAGTCTCGTCGGATGCGGCGATACGGGGTCTGCACGGAATCACCCTCTCGGTCCGAAATCCGGATCCGACGCTGAAGCTCCTCACCGCCCTACTCGGATGGACGGTGCTGGAAGCGGAGGCCGGAAGAACGAGAGTCGGTGTCGAGGGCGGCCAGCCGGGTCGGACGATCGATGTCCTTCAGGCGCCGGATGCGCCCGACGCGGTCAACGGCCTCGGAACGGTGCACCACGTCGCAATGGCCGTCGATGACGAGGCCACCCAGTTACACGCGCGGGAACGCTTGCTGCAGGCGGGGTTGCGTGTCACGGAAGTGCTGGATCGCCAGTACTTCAAGTCGATCTATTTTCGTGAGCCGGGAGGGGTGCTGTACGAGATAGCGACCCTCGGACCGGGATTCCTGGTCGATGAGCCGCTCGAACACTTGGGAACTGGACTCAAGCTTCCCCCCTGGGAGGAGCCTCATCGGAGCGTGATCGAGGAGCAGCTGGCCCCTGTCCAACACTGAGAGCTAGTGTCTCTCCAGTACGTCGTTTCCATCGTAGCGAGGTACTCCAGCCGGTAGGGCGCTATGGCGATCTTCTCGAAGCTGTTCCGCAGGAAGCAGCCGTGTGAGCACATGGATCTGATCCAGGAAGTCACTCCCAGTTCGCCCGACTCCTGTAATGCGTGCGTCGAGATGGGCGATACCTGGGTGCATCTCCGGATCTGCCTCATCTGTGGCCACGTCGGCTGCTGTGACAACTCGAAGAACAAGCACGCGACGGGGCACTACCGCTCCTCCGGCCATCCCCTTCTCCAGTCTTACCAGCCCGGGGAGGCCTGGCGTTACTGCTTCCTCGACGAGCGGACGCTTCCCGACGGCCAAGCGATTCGGACCTCATGACGGACCGCCACGATCTTCGGGAAGCGAAGCGACGCGCTCCTCCGGAAGCGCTGGGCTGCTCGGTCCGACTTGGCTAGACCGACGCTAGTCATCGCGAACCCCGCAGCGGGTTCCGATGTCGACATCGGCCGTCTCCCGGAGCTCCTTTCGTTCCTCGGCGAGATCGCCGTGCGAGTTACCACGCGTGCCGGGGACGCCACTGAGATCGCCCGGGAAGGGGTCGAGGGCGGGGCGGATCTGATCGTAGTCGTGGGTGGCGACGGTACGCTGAACGAGGTGGTCAATGGTCTCGCTCCGGACTTCGATCGCTGCGAACTGGCCATCGTCCCGGGCGGAACGGGAAACGATACCGCTCGATCACTCGGCATCCCACTGCAAACGAACCAGGCGATCGGCCTTCTGAGGACTGCATCCTCTGCTTCTTTCGATGTCATGGAGGTCATCGCCGACGGTGTCGTGTCCCATGCCGTCAATGCCGTCACGGGGGGATTCGGAGGTGCGGTGAACGAGGCGATGACCGAGGAGCTGAAGGAGTGGTGGGGACCGCTGTCCTACGCGCGAGCGGCTGCATCCGTAATTCCCGAGCTCCCGGTCCACGAGGTATCGTTGGCCCTGGACGAGGGATCGTTGCAAACTCTCAGGGTCATGAGCCTGGTGGTGGCCAACGGACGATTTGCGGCCAAAGGGATCTGTGTCGCACCGGGTGCGGAGATGGCCGACGGGCGGCTTGCCATTCACGCCGTCCTGGAATCCACACCCACGGAGCTCATGCTCCTCGCGCCATCACTGCTGCAGTGCGAGATCCCCCAGCACGAAAAATACCGGCACTGGAAGTGCCGGACTGCTCACGTGGAGGTTCCCGCCGGCTTGCTCGTCAGCGTGGATGGAGAGTTGGTCGAGGTGAAGGAGCTGCGCTGTCGGGTCCTCCCCTCTTCGCTCCGAGTCCGGGGCGTGGAGCCACAACAGGCGGACCCCGGAGCGTGAGGGTGGCGTGAGCCCGTACGACCTGATCGTCGTTGGGGCGGGCTCGCCGCTGGCGTCCTTGGCGAGCCGTGGCGGCTCGGATTCTTTGGCATGGATACTTGGAGGGGAGTCTGAAGCGCGCCCCTGCTGGGCCCGGTGGTCGGGGACCGACGGCAGCGGCCCCCGACCAGTAGTCCCGTGAGCCTTATGGACCCCCTCCCAACCCGGTGTTGATACCTACGGCCGCATTCGACAGACCCGCCGAGGCATTCGTTCCGAAGGCGGTCACCGAGCCAACTGCGGCGATGGCGATCAGCACGATGAGCAGCGTGTACTCCGCCATGTCCTGACCGCTCTCGTCGAGCCACAGTCTCTGAATCCACTTCTTCATACCGCTCCTCCTAGCCTTGCGGCTTCGTATCGAGGGTTCCCGCCCTGAGCGAGACCGGAGCGCACTGACGTCCCGGCGCCCTTCCGCACGTGCAACGCGTATGCCACCGTGCCCTGGTTGTGGGATGTTGACCAACGCACCCAAGCTGCAACGGGTTCAGAGGATCTAGACGTATGCTTACATCCCAGTGCGCCGAATTTCCGTGGCGCTCGCGCCACAGACCGTGCAGACGTTCATCTCGAGCCACGGTCCACGGGCGGGTCGCTACAGCCTTCGCGGGAGGAAGCAATAAGGCGGAAAGAGCCGCCCGGTGTGACCCGGGCGGCTCCAGGGACCTCGGTGCCTAGTTGAGTGGAACCTGCAGATACACGCTGACCGTGGAGTTCAACACGTCGTTGTAGGTGGCGTCCACCGGAACCCTGACTGAGATCCCGGGCCGAACCTGCCGAACGTGCACGTCGGCCGACAACGCCAGGTGATGGATGCTGTTGTCACTGAAGCGCCCCTCGTCTTCGGTCGCGATCCAGCGGCCGTAGACTCCGAGACCGAAACGTGCCGGTCCTAGCGGGTAGGTGCCCAGCAGCCCGTAGTCGACCAGGGCGTCGTTGGCGGTGTCCTCGTCGTCGGTGAAGAAGAGACCCACCAGGCCAGCCCGACCCCGAAGACTCGCGCCTCCGGGAAGTCCGTACTCGTACGCCACGGCGCCCGACACCGGGACGACCTCGTCAGTGAAGGCCTCTGCTCTCTGGAAGTCCCCGAGGAAGCCGATCACGTCGGCGAACGTATCCTCCTCGATCGAGTTGAGGGGCACGCGAACACCGGACTCGAAGATCAAGCCGGGCATGGTGTACTCCAGCCCCACGAAGGGGTTACCAAAAACGGTGCTCGACTCGCGGAGACCGCCGTCTACCTGCATGCGCGAATACGCGAACGGGATATCCGCAGTGATCCGCAGGCCGGATCCGAGCGGAATTCGGCCCGACGCGAACCAGTGAGCCGAAGGGAAAGACTGGTCGAGCCCCTCCAGGTCCGAATAGCTGGCCTCCATCCAGAAGCCCTTCTCGGGCGTACTCAACATGTGATACGTCTGAGCCTGGGCGTATGAAGCCGCCCCTAGCGTGGCGGCCGCCGCGACGACTGCCGCGACGGTCAGTCGCAGAGTGTTCATCGTACTCTCCTTGATCTCTCATTCGAGGGCCCGTTGGGCCGTCACCGATCGAATCCCCCGCGGTCGCGGGGTCCGTACCGGGTGGTGTACCTGAAGAGAATGTCGGAAGGCAGGGTTACCCGGGGATTACGAAGTGATTAAAGAACTGGCGATCGACCGCTCCCGGCGCTGTTGAATGCCCCATTGGCGAGGGCTAAGATGAGCATGGGAGCCTTCGTGTGCCTGCAAGAGCGGAGTGGATGATGAAGAGACGAGAGTTCAACCGGATGGTCGGTGCTTTGGCCGTCGCGCCCGTCGTAGGTCGACCTGTGCGCCAGATCGAGTCCCGGCGGCGCTGGTCCCTCACGGCCGATATCGCCGAATGTTGCAGCTGCGACATCCCCTGTCCGTGCAACTTCGGAAGACCCTTCGACCCCTGTCACGGTACCCGGTTGATCGAGATCACCCAAGGGGATTTCGAGGGCGCCGACCTTACGGGCATCCGTTTCGTGGTCACCTTCTTCAGGACCCAGTGGACCCGCATATACCTCGACGACTCGATGACGCAGGCCCAGATGGCTGCCGCAGACGCGCTCTTGCCGATCGCGTTTCGCGGCTTCGTCCAAGGGGCTCGGTCGACTCAGCGGGTTCCTCTCACAGTGGAGCGCACAACGGACATGGTGCGATTCTCGGTAGCGGAATCCGCCATCGAGATGAGGTTGCTCCCCGGGTTGAATGGTGAGCTGATTCGCGTGACGGGGCTGCCGAACGACGCCTACCATGACTACGTACAGTACGAGTCCGTCGTGCACAGGCACGACAGCGTGGACGGCAGCTGGTCCCATGCGGGCACGAACGGATTCACGTCGGAGATGCGCGCGACTGGGTGAATCGATCGAGGTCGTCCGCCAGATGACTTCGAAATCGTGCACTGAATGAGAACCTGATGGCATCCACCAGTTCCCGACGCTCGAGAAGCGCACGCCGCCAAGAGGCCCGGCGGGCCGCCGTGACGTCTCCCTCGGCCGGGGCGTCTCCGAGCCGGCACCTCTGGGTCCCGATCTCCTTCACGCTGGGCCTAGTGGCGATCTCGTTCGTCGGGCGGGTTCGGGACAACCCGGTGCTAGTGTGGTCGTTCTGGGCGTCTGCTGGTGCGCTCGTCGCCTGGCAACTAAGGCTCTTCTTGCGCATGAGAGAAGAGCTCACCATGCCCGCCTTCTCGACTGTCTTGAGAGCGCAGCACTACCTGCAGGCATGTCTACAGCTCTCCGTACTCGTCTACTGGGGATGGTACTGGCGGCCGGTCTACGAATACGCGTGGCTCCTCGTCGCACAGATCCTCTTCGCATATGCGTTTGGAATCCTTCTCGCGTGGTCCCGTCGTCGGCCCTACGTACTCGGGTTCGGCGCCTTCCCCATCGTGCTCAGCACGAACCTCTTCCTCTGGTTCAGGGACGATTGGTTCTACCTCCAGTTCGTGATGATCGCAGTCGGTTTCCTGGGCAAGGAATTCGTGCGGTGGAACCGGGAAGGTCGGCTCGTGCACATCTTCAACCCTTCCGCGTTTTCGCTGGGTCTGTTTTCCGTCGTGCTCATCGCCGCGAATGCGACGGACCTCACGAGGGGCCAGGAGATTGCCTCTACGCTGAGCATGGCACCTCGGATCTACACGTTTCTCTTCGTGATCGGGCTGATCGCGATGTACAAGTTCTCGATCACGCTCGTGTCCGGTCTCGCCGCCATCGTACTCTTCGGTTGGAGCGCGGCGTATTTCACAGCAACCGGGGTTCCCTACTTCATCGACTCGGAGATTCCCACGGCGGTATTCCTTGGGCTTCACCTCTTGGTGACCGACCCTTCCACGTCGCCACGGACACCCCTCGGCAAGGCGCTCTTCGGAATCCTCTATGGGGTCAGCGTCTTCGCCCTGTATTCGGGATTGGACGCCTTCGGCGCTCCCAGATTCTACGACAAGCTTCTGGCCGTACCCTTCCTCAACCTCAGCGTCCAGCGAATCGATCGCGTCGCAGGTGCGATCCAGAGCACCCGTTGGTGGAGCCGCATTCGACCGGCTTGGCCACCGGCGCGACTCAACCTGGCCCACATGGCCGTTTGGATCCCGTTCTTCGTCCTCATGACAGCGACGGGCCGCACGGATGGCCGTCATACGGGACACAGCGTTCCTTTCTGGCAGCAGGCCTGTGCGGAGGGGCGGAGGAATGCGTGTGAACGCTTGATCGAGGTCGAGTACGTGTATTGCGCGGATAACTCCGGCTGGGCGTGTAACGAGGTCGGCCGGCACCTCGCGGAAGGAAGGATCGTGGATCCCGATCCCGAGCTGTCACGGGCCTACTTTGCCCTCGCCTGCGAAGCCCGCTTTCAATCTGGTTGCCTGAATCTTCTCGAACCGGATGGTTTCGTTGCCGCTCCCCCCCGCACGTTGGACCTGCGGCTCCTGCTGAGAGAGGGCAAGGCCACTCTGACGGCAATGCCCGAGCCGGAGCTCTACGACCGGGCCTGCGATCATCGCTGGGTGTTCGCGTGCGACGCCCTGGCCATCCGCTAGTCCTGACCCATGCCCGCAAGGTGAGCGAATCGGCCGCTCCCGCCCGTCGACCTCGATTCGACAAAGGTGGCCTGGTCTTGGTGGCGATGACTCTGGCGAGCGCCGCCTGGATCTTCCGCGTGGCTTCGCAGGAAGCGGGGCAGGGAGAGGGCTCTTCCCTCCCCTCCACGCAGGTTTCAGCAGAC
Organism: Gammaproteobacteria bacterium; assembly: GCA_024638345.1. Classification (GTDB taxonomy): domain Bacteria; phylum Gemmatimonadota; class Gemmatimonadetes; order Longimicrobiales; family Gaopeijiaceae; genus JAAXGI01. The sequence goes on from JAHEKL010000104.1 coordinate 6,212, forward strand.
TCCCTCCGGTTTCGGGGCGATGCGTGGTTTCTACCGGACGAGGAGCTTCTGGGATTCGTCGAGGTCCCGGCGGGCCCATTCCTGATGGGAAGTGATCCCGATCTGGATCCTCTTGCTTTCGGTAATGAGCACTGGGCGGATACGGGAGGTCGGGCGAGCGTCGACGTTCCCACCTTCTACATCGGCCGATACGAGACGACGGTCGCGCAGTTTCGCGCTTTCGTCGAGGAGACCGGGTATCGTGGCGACCCGGCAGCCGCGGCGGGACGTGGGGATCAGCCGGTGTCCGCGGTCTCCTGGACCGATGCCCTCAGCTATGCGAGGTGGATGGATGCGCAGCTGCGGGCCTCGCCGGATGTCCCTGCCCAACTGGTCCGTGTACTGGGTGAGGGATGGCAAATCACGCTTCCGACCGAGGTGCAGTGGGAAAAGGCGGCGCGAGGCTCCGACGGAAGGATCTATCCTTGGGGGGACGAGCCGCGGCCAGACCGGGCCAACTTCATGAGCGGCGGTGTGGAGCCGGTGGGAAACCGGCCCTGCCCGGAGTGCCCCTATGGGCTCGCCGACATGGCGGGAAACGTCTGGGAATGGACCCGCACGCCCTTCGAGGCCACCCCTTACGACCTGGAGGCCGCTCCTCGGGACCTCAGGGAGGATGCGCTCTGGGTCATGCGCGGAGGTTCATTCGCCGATCAGGCGCAGAACGTCCGCACGGCCGTCCGCGGCGGTGCCGACCCCGGCGCGCGTCGACCTTTCATCGGCTTCCGGTTGGCGATCAGCCCGCCGTGAACCTCTGCGCATGTCGGCGCGACCCGTTGTGGATGGCGGTTTCGACGTGAAGACGAAGGCCGAGCCCCGGAGCGACTCCGGGAGCTCGGCCTCTCTACCCAAGGGAACCATATCGGTCCCCACGCCGATTTCAGGGCAGTGTCAGGGCGATGTAGCCACCTGGCATGTCGAACCGCGGGCTGCCCGCATTCACCAAGATGTACTGCTTACCCTCGTGCATGTACGTCATCATTCCGTACTGGCCCGGGGCCGGCATCTCGACACTCGCCACGACCTCACCCGTAAGCTTGTTTCGAGCGTTGAGGAGCGGCAGCCCGTTCTCGCTCAACTCAGCTCGACCCCTCAGGTCCTCCTGAGTCTGCAAGAGGAGGTCCCCCACGACCATCTGAATGGAGTGCCCGGTTCCCCCGGGATTCGGGAACTCGACCCCTTGGAGGAGCGGATGGTTGACCAGCTCTTCCGGGGGGCCGCCGACGGGGACATCCCAGAGTTTTCGACCCGTGTTCATGTCGATCGCGATGAGCTTCTGATTCACGGGTTCGTAGACCGGCAGACCTTCGATTCGTGGTAGCGAGCCGCCCCCACCCGCAGGCAGCCACGCCGATACCGTCGTGCCCGTCGTGGGAGTGTCCCGAATCCCGGGCTCGGCGACGTTCGGGTTGTCCACGTCCACCCCGTTCGTGGGCGCCAGGAATCCCGAGGTTCCACAGCCCCGGGCGTGCGATGCGTACAGGATCCCGGTCGTCGGATCCGCGATCGCCGGGTGGTAGATGTTGAGACCCGACATGCCACAGTTGATCAGAGCGATGTAGTCGTTGTCATGATCTGCCGGGAGCGGCGGCCCGTAGGTCCCGCCCTCCTCGAATTCGGCCAAAATCTCCAGCGCCCGCGCCTTCAGCTCGGGCGTGTAATCCATCACGTACTCTTCGGTCAGTCCTTCGTAGATGATCGAGTCGAGGGGTGCTGGAAGTGTCGGATAGGGCTGCGTCGGCGACGTCCAATCTCCAGGAACTTGAGACTGAGGGACCGGGCGCTCCTCGATCGGCCAAATCGGTTCTCCGGTCTCACGGTTGAAAGCGAAGACGAACCCCTGCTTCGTTGTCTGGATCAGCGCCGGGATTTCTCGACCGTCCACCGTGACGTCCATCAGGATGGGCGCCGACGGTATGTCGTAGTTCCAGCGGTCGCTGTGGTGGATCTGGAAGTGCCACCTCCGTTCCCCCGTCTCCACATCCAGCGCAATGACGCTGCCACCGAAGAGGTTGTTTCCAGGTCGATGTCCCGTGTACGCCTCGATGGTGGAGGCGTTGGTCACGATGTACACCAGTCCGAGCTCAGGGTCGGCCGACGCAGGAGCCCACTGACCCATGTTCCCCGACCACTCCCAGGCGTCGTTCTCCCAGGTGTCGTGGCCAAACTCACCGGGTCTCGGCATGACGTGAAACTTCCAGAGGTGCTCGCCGGTTCGCGCGTCGTAACCCGAAAGGTCTCCGGGTACGTTCTCGATCCGGGTCTGGCCGTATGCGGGCTCGTGCGCGGTGAGCGCAACGACGACGTCGTTGACTACGATGGGCGGGGAGGAGCTTGTGACCATCCCGAGCTGTCTGGGAATGCCGTAGTCGGGATCGTAGGTCCCTCCCGACGCGACATAGTCCTCCCATGGTCCCCAGCCTTCGAC